>NZ_JAIWNX010000125.1 GCF_020217185.1 Asticcacaulis sp. | reverse complement strand
CCTGCATCGAAAACCGCGTGAAGGCGGATAATGAGTATATCCAGTCGTGGTCGATCCGCGACGATCTCGTCATCCTTATGCGGACGGCACTGATAATCAGTCGCGATAAAAATGCCTATTGATCGGCGGCTTACGCCCATAGGCTGACATAAATGCCCGATATTTGCCGCTCAGAAGCACGGAATGACCGCGCGGGCTTGCAGCTTTGACAGTGATCGGTCAGTAGGATGACGAACACCGATCTTCAGAATCAAACGTCAGGTCCGTCTGTCGGCGATTCCAGATTAACGTCTTTGATGTATCCCGGACGCGATGCCACCTCGGCGTCCGGGCGAGAGTGATAATATGAGAGTCTTTATTACCGGCACCGCAGGCTTTATCGGCTTCCACCTGGCGCAGCGCCTGCTGACCGAGGGCCATACGGTTCACGGCTATGACGGCATGACCGAATATTACGATGTGCGGTTAAAGCGCGCGCGCGTGGAACTGCTGAAGCGTGAGCCTCTCTACACACACACAGAGGCCATGCTGGAAAACATGGACGCGCTGATGACGGCGGCTGAGGCTTGTCAGCCGGAGATCATTATCCACCTCGCCGCGCAGGCGGGTGTACGCTACTCACTTGAACAGCCGCGTACCTACGTCAATACCAATGTGATCGGCTCTTTCAACATTCTGGAGATCGCCCGCCTGTACACGCCACAGCACCTGCTGCTGGCTTCGACCTCTTCTGTCTATGGCGCCAATGAGAAGGTGCCGTTCGAGGAAGTGGACAAGACGGATGAGCCGATGACCCTCTATGCCGCGACCAAAAAGTCGATGGAGGTGATGGCCCATTCCTATGCCCACCTGTGGAAGATACCGACGACAGCCTTCCGCTTCTTCACCGTCTATGGGCCTTATGGGCGTCCCGATATGGCGCTGTTTAAATTCGTTAATGCCGCCGACAGGAATGAAGCCATCGACGTTTACGGCATGGGACAACACGCGCGCGACTTTACCTATATCGACGATCTGGTCGAGGCGATTGTCCGGTTGATCCCGGTCATTCCTTCCGAAGACAATCGTGTGCCGGACGATCAGGCCCGTGACACCCTGTCCAGACTGGGGCCCTTCCGGGTGGTCAATCTGGGGGGCGGCCAGCCGGTGAGCCTGATGTCTTTCATCGACACCATCGAAGAGGCGCTGGAGACCCCGCTGAAGCGTAACATGCTGCCTATGCAAAAAGGCGATGTGCCGCGCACCTATGCCAGCACCCGCTTGCTTCAGGCCTTAACGGGCTTTCTGCCCGGCATGGGCATCAAACAGGGCGTTACAGCTTTTATTAACTGGTTCCGGGGGTATGACAGAAGGACCTGACAACCAACACATCCACGCCCCTAAAGCGGAATGATTGCTAATGGACTCATTCCGCTCAAGCCACCATTGAGGCGGCGGCCAAGGTGGCGGAGCCCGTACCCGGCGAGGGGCTAAACAAAAATCCAGATCATTATGTTTCTACCAGAAATCATAATGATCCAGGTGTTTGATCCCGGCCAATCCTGAGTCGTCAGGCGTAAGATGTCCTATGGCAAGCGGTCGTTACGGCAGCGCCCGTACCATTTTCTGGTAAAGCCCGTTATGCGTGCCGTCTTCCACAAAGCCCAGACGCCGGTAAAGGCTTTTCGCGCGGTTATGAATGTCGACATGCAGGCTGAGCGTGCACCCGGCGGCGGCGGCATCGGCAGCCGTGGCGGTGATCAGGCCTGACCCCATGCCCATTCCCCGCCATTCCGGCAAAAAGGCAATGTCGATGATGCGCCAGTCTTTGACACCGCAGTAAAGGAAAAAACGACCGACCGGCCTTCTGGTCGCACCTGTGTCACGGATGATGATCCACTGTCGTGCACTGGGATAAGAAGTCGTGTAGCAGAGATCCTGCGCATCGAATTGCTGTCGCAGGAAGGCGGCCTTGACGGCTTCGGGCCAAGGCACGACGGCCATTTCCTCCGCGCGAACCGTCGCATAAAGTGCTCGCAGGAAATCCGTGTCTTTGTTCGCGCGAAGCCTCAGCCGGACATGCATTCGGCTGAGGCCTGTACTCAAGGATGCGCTCATCGGCACGACATCTATTGCCACACCGGAAAGATGCCGTCGAGGGCAATGCCCCAGTAGAAGACCTGATAGGGCTGGAGGTTGTTGTGAGCCGCCGGCGTGGAACTGCCAGAATTGCCGATAGTGGTCCCAAGAAGAGTGGTATTCGGCGCGCTTGCTGTGGAAAAGATGGCGACATTGGTGGTCGCATCACGCATGCCGCCCAGGTTCGACTTGTTGTCGGGAGCGGCCGTCTTACCGGCATATTTGAAATTGTTGGTCTGTCTCTGGATGACATGGCTATGGGGAGGCAGGTTGCTTTGGCTGAGCGTCACCGCGGGCGCGCCATAGGCATGGCCCAACTGCTTGTTAAACGCACCGCCCGTCGGAGCCAGTCCGGGCGCGGATACGGCCATGCCAAGCAGATTGGGCACCTTGAAATTCACATTCGGGCTGCCGCCATAGGTATTACCGATGACCGCATAAAGGGCCTGATAGGCCCGCACATCGAGGGTGGAGCCGTCGCAAAGATGCCAGCCTTCGGGCACATAGCTTGAGGCAAAGATGCGCACTTCGCCGATAAAGGGATCACTCATGACGTAAATCCTGTGGGTTTATCCGGATATGAAGCCTGATCCGCCGAGCTGGCCTATTGGACAGGCGGATACATACCATTCAGGCAGATGATGTAGTTCAAGACCGTGGTCGGCATGACATTGTCGTGAGGCAAGCCATTGCCGCCACTTTGCGGAATACAGGCGGCATTGACGTATGTCGTGCCGGTGGGCGGCTTGTTAGTGTCATTATAAAAAGCCATGCCATTGCTGACCGTGCCAAAGGTCACATTTGGCCCGGGGGACACACTGGTCGCCGTTTCCGGGCTGGCATTCAGCGTGTGGCTGTGCGCTGGAATTTGACCGAGGGTCAGGGCGACCACGTCGCTTCCCCCCGAAGCGCCCATGGCGCGCGGAGACAGGCCCGTGCCGGTACCGGTGCCCATGGGCAAGCGGCCCTGAAGATTGGGTAAGCCGAAATTAACCCTACCATCACCGCCAAATTGGGTGCCGATAAGGGAATAAAGCACCTCATTGCCTGAGATGGGGAGGATTTGTCCGAGACAAAAGGCCCAGTCCAGAGGTGCGTGCAAGCCGGCGAAAGGGCGAATTTCTCCAACATAGCAGTCCATGTTCGATCTCCAGAAGAATGAAATAAAAAATCTGGCTCATTAGGGCCGTGTGGGATAGATGCCCGAGGTGGCGATGTAATAGGCCAGGACCAGATAGGGCTGGAGATTGGAATGGCTGGGCGAACTGCCGCCCGCGGCCTCAACCGAATTGCCGGCAATGGTCACCAGTGGCTTGGTGGGGGCCACATAGAGTGGCGGCTGACTGGTTGCGGCGTAGAGCGTGTTTGTGCTGTCAACCGAGGTCCCGGTCTGGGTGATCGCACCGAAGGGATGGCCATGCAGCGGCATGTTCGCCATGGTGAGAGTGACCGCTTCCTCCCCGCCCTTATTGCCCTGGTTTTGGAACGGAGCCTGGGTACCGATGCAGACAGGGACCCTGCCACGCAGGTCTGGCAATCCAAAGGTGTCACGACCGTCGCCGCCATAATTGAAGCCCAACAGGGAATAAAGGGCCTGATTGCTCCTTATCTGCAGAACAGAACCGTCGCACAAATGCCATCCCTGCAGACTCTTGCTGTACGGTAATATCTTAATCTCACCCAGAAAAGGTTCCACAGGGCCCTCCACACACTTTTAGGTCGAATATGTTGTGGATCACATGTATTTTCAGGCGAGTCAACAAAAGATTGCGGTTGAAAATTTCCCTCCATGGTTTAAAGATTTAGCTTCGGACATGCGGGTAAAAACCTGTCTGCGGGGGGATGATTTGAAAGAATCATTCCTCTTAACATTCTGTTTTAAAAATTAAAAATATCGGAGGCGCCGTTTCATGGATACGGGCGGCGGAACGCTTTCATCCTTTGATCTGTGGCTGAAGGCGTTTATGGCGGAGCCAGACTTCACCTATGTTAAGATCAACCATGGATTTTGGGAACGCATGGTTGATGTGCAAAGGCAAATGCCCTGGCCGGTCACCCCCGAGGAAAAACAAAAGGCGGACCAACTGGTGGGACGCACCGGGCAGGGATTTTTCGAGGACGGCTTCATCGACGAACTTATGGATCTGATCCGGGATATTCAGCCCGATGACACCCTGTCCTTCGGGGTCTCAACCGAGGCCTGGACCGATTGCGCACGCTTCAGCAGCACACCCGGATTCCCGGAGGCCTGCCTGAGGGTCATGGACGAGACCATTCCGGCCCATGTGCGCCGTGCCGATGGCCTGCTGTTGAAGCGCGCCGTCGAAAGTGGTGAGTTCCTGCGCTTCCTGAAAGGCCTGTCCGATCACCATGTGATTGTGCTGGGGCCCGATCCGCTACGCGATTTTCTGGACTTTGCCCGGCTGGAACACGGATGTTTCCTGCAAATTCACCCCAGTCTGGCGCGGACCCAGCGGGACGAGATTGAGACGCGCCTTGCCGAGGCTGTCACCGCAGGACTTGCCGGAACGCGGCAGGTCACGGTCTTGTTGCAGGCCGGCTCTCTCGCCCCCTATCTGATCCTGCGCTTGCGCAAGCGCTTCAGCGGTGTGCGCTGGGTGGATGCGGGGCTGGCGCTCAGCCTGTGCGCCCTTGAAAGCGATGTTTTGCCCCGGTCCTGGGCCTCGGTTCATTACGAAAGACTGGTATGCACCTATAATCGCTGGGTCGGGCGCGAAGCCTATCCCCCCAGACGACGCCTTGCCCTGATCGATACGCAGTTCAAGCGGCTGTCGGAACAGCTTGAGGACGCCGCCTTCCCAACCGGGGCGAAGCCCTCGCCGAAACCGGCCGTCATCGATTTTGTCGAGAATAAGTCGCCGGATCCGGAACAGATTGCCCGTTTCCTGTCGCTCAGCGCGCGGGCCAATCACTGGTCGAATTTCGGGCCCGTCTCTTCTCTGCTGGCGAGCGCCCTGCATGAATATGCAGGGCTTGAGAATTCGCACCTGATCCTGCCCTGCGCCAATGGCACTCTGGCCCTGGAAACCCTGGCACGGCTTCATGAACACAAGATCGGGCGGCCGTTGCACTGGTGCGTGCCCGCCCTGAGCTATTTCAATGTAGTTCGGGGGTATTTCGCCGGTTCGACCGTGGTGGATGTCGATGCCAGCGCGCGCTTGAGTCTTGATGCTGTGCGGAACCTGCCCCAGGACAGTTATGACGGTCTGGTCGTCACCAATCCCTTTGGCTATTTCAACGACTTTTCCGCCTATGCGGATTTCGCTGCGGAAACCGGCAAGCTGCTGCTCATCGACAACGCGGCCGGATTCAGCGCACGGCCCGATACCCGCGCGCCCTACCAGGCCTTCAGCGCTCACCAGACCAAGCCCTTTGGCCTGGGTGAGGGCGGCTTCATCCTGGCCCCAGCCGAGGATGAGGAAGCCTTGAGGCAGCTCATCTTTCACCGGCACAATGGGTACCGGCCGCTTGACGCCTCTATCAATGCCAAACTTTCCGATATTGCCGCGGCCTATATACTGGACAGACTGTATCAGGCCCCGGCCTGGGCCCCGGTCTATGAATTGCAGGCCCAACGCATCGCCTCCCTGGCCCTTCAGGCGGGCTTTGAGATGCTTGGCCCCCTGCCCCGCCGTCCCCTGATGGGCCTGCCCGTTCTCGCACCAGTCGATGTGCCGGTCGAGCGGCTTGAAAATCCGCACATGGTCCTGCGCAAGGTCTATGCCCCTCTTTCCGCACAGGCTCCCGGAGCGCACTCCCTGCACCGGCGCCTTGTCAATATTCCCTGTCATCCCGGCATGGCCCGCCTCGAACGCGATCTGATTATCGAAACCCTGCGCAGCCTGAGTGTTCCGCACACGGAAATGGCTTCATGAACGAGGCCCGCCTGAACGCCCCGATCTTCCTGATGTGTTCGGAACGCTCAGGCAGCAATCTGCTGAGCCGGATGTTCGCCGCCCATCCGCATATCTGCGGCCCCGGGGCGGCGCATCTGTTTCGTGTCTTTTCCGAGGTCGCCGCACACTATGGTGAGGATGAGCTTCCAGCCCTGCGCCGGGACATGCTTGATATGTTCGAGGCCAAGTTCGGCCTGTGGCAGATCGATGCCTGGCCCCGCGCCAGACGCGAAGCCGTGCTGCAAACCCAGAACAGTGCGGCAGGCATGGCGGCGGCCCTTTATGAGGCTGAACGCAGGTCAGCGGGCCGGGACAGGATCTTCGTCAAGGAATGCTCGATTCATGGCTTCCTGCCTTTTCTGGAAAGCGTCTCGGACGCGCCCGCCTATGTCTTTATGGTGCGCGATCCGCGCGACATGGCCCTGTCCTGGTTACGTGCGGATGCCTTGCGCGGAGGCGTCGTCCGGGCCGCGCGGCAGTGGATGGCCGACCAGACGGGCTTTGTAAACAGTCTGGCCTGGCTGAAGGGACGCCGGCGACTGGCCGTCCTGACCTATGAGGCTCTGCTCGCCGATCCCGAACGGGTCCTGGCAGCGACCTGCGCCAGACTCGGTATGGGCTTTGATCCCGCCATGCTGGACTTTAGCGCAAATGCCCGCGCTGAGGCGGCGCGTGCGCATATGCTGCGCAATATCGGACGCCCCCTGATGTGCGATAATCACGGGCAGTACAGGCAGGGGCTGGACGCAGAACAGATCGCCTATGTCGAGGCGGTCTGTGCGCCTCTTATGGCTATGTTCGGCTATGTACCGGACCTGAAGGCCGATGACCTTGCCGGCCATGATGGATTAGCGGCGCTAGAGACCGCGGTCCTGGCCCGCGATCCGTGGGACAAACCCCAGTATCTGGCGCTGCCAGCGGCGGAACGACAACGCTATGAGAACTGGTCACGGCTGCGCGATGAGTTGCGCCGCCGCCCGGCCACCCGTCTTGCAATGGCGTGGGATACATGAGGCACAGCCCCGTTCTGGCGATCATGCAGCCCTATTTCTTTCCCTATCTGGGCTATTGGCAGTTGATCGCAGCCAGCGATATTTTCGTCCTCAATGACGACGTGCAATATATCCGGCACGGCTGGATCAACCGCAACCGGATCCTGCGCCCGGACAATGGCTGGACCTATATGGTCGTCCCCCTGCACCGTTCGGCCTGTGACACACGCATCCGCGACATGCGCATAGATGATAGCCAGCCCTGGCGCGAACGCATCCGCGGCCAGCTTGCGGCCGCCTATCGCAAAGCACCGCACTTCCGTCTGGTCATGGAACTTGTTGATACAGCGCTGGACACACGGACATCCCACATCGCCGACCTCAACGCCGCCATCATCGGGCTTGTGTGCCATGAACTGGGACTATCCGCACGACTGCGCGTGCAATCCTCCGGTGGCTTCGACTACACAAACATAAGGGAGGCCGGGGACTGGTCACTTGAGGTCGGACACCAAATCGGGGCCGGAACCTATATCAACCCCATAGGCGGTGCCGCGCTTTACAGAGCCGACCGTTTCCAGGCCCGCAACATGGAACTGAACTTTCTTAAGATGGATGAGAGGGTCTACGACCAGCAAAGGGCGGATTTTGAATCCTCCCTGTCCATTATTGATGTGCTGATGTTCACCGGTATCGACGGTGTGAAGGAAAGGCTCAAGGCCTGCCAAATCATACAGGCTCAGAACATGATCTCATAATTATACCAACGGCCGAAGATGCTGACCGCATCCGGCCGTTGAAGAAACGAGAATTTCTCATATGTATCAGTGACATGAGAAATTCCCGGATGAAATACCAAGAGTCATTTTCAATGCCCCTTGGTATTAGGCAGTAAACTCATAAAACGGGTTTTCAAGCTGTCATACACATCCACTGATTTGGAGGCCGTTTTCATGACCCGTCGCCGCTATAGAACTGACAGCCGGGCAGGCTCATGATAGCCATATGGCTTTGCCCATGCTGAGCGTCATCAGTAGATTCCGGATAACCAGCTAATCGCATTGATCAGGAAGCGTCGCTGAAGCGGGGCCACCATGTCGGGCAATCGGTGTACGATAACCTTCATGCCGTCCTTGCGTACCGTAAAACTCGCTGCGCCGTTTTGGCGGTCATGGTCACGGCTGTAGGCGGCGATAACCTCAATGCCTTCCGGCCCGATGACAGGGCCGTCGATCCGCAACCCATTCGAGGGCTGACCTTCGACCTGATGGAAGACCGACGTGGCCTGATCCACCGGCAGGCCGTCGAAGATCGGGTGGGCGCGCAGATAGTTCCAGTTGCCCATCCACGGCGCACGCAGATTACCCACCTGACCGGCATAAGAGAACAGGCCCAGCGCCGACAACTGCTTTGCCACCCCTTCGGCCAGACCGTCTTCCGGCACATAGGCCAGCAGTGGCGTCCCCGCCTTTACCGCGGCCAGCACGTCCGCCGGCAGTTCGCCCAGAATGAGCTTGGGCTTTTCGCCGGCCTTGGGCTGGGCTTCAAGGCCCGTCTGCTCCCCTACCTGACGCCTGGCAATCTCTTCGGCTTTAAGGCCCGAAGCGATGATGACATCATATTTCCCACCGGCCTTGAAATCTTCAACCGTCAGGCCGGGGATGGCCGTCAACTGATCGCGGAAGGATTTGGCCACACCCGATACGGCCAGCGTCACCGGCTTTTTCAGCCCTGAGGCATTGTCCACCACCCACAGGTCGCGCACAAAAGACGGGTAGCCTTTCAGCTCAATCTGAACCTTGTTGATACCCGGCTTCGTCAGGGCGGGCGTCAGCACCTTCTCCGCCAGCAGGTAGCGGAACTGATCCTTCATATGCGTCGGCGCTGCATAGCGGGCAATCTCGGTCGTCGTCCCGTCCGGCGCAATCAGGCTCAGGATCATCTCACCGCTGATCTGCGCATCGGTATCATTGAGCAGGTAGATGTCGAGTTCGGCCGCTTCACCCGTCGCATAGACCAGACGACGTTGCTTGGCGATCGGCCGGACCGGCAGCAGGCTGTTGCGCAGAAGATCGGGTGGCGATTTGAAATAGCGCAGATTATCGACAATGCCCGAGTGGTTTTCGATGGCCGTCGTCTCCCAGCCGGAAATCGCGGCTATATCGACTTCGTCACCGATGCGGATGTTTTCCAGATAGTTCTGCCAGGCGTCATAAACCTTGCGACCCACCGACAGGAACAGGCTTTCCGTCGTCGGAAACGCTTTGCGGAAGCCCCATTTATCGAGATAGGCCGAGGTGTTCTGCACGATGACCTTATGGTCTTCAAGGTCGTAGGACTTACCGCCATTGGCCAGAATGTCGGCGACCATCAGCACATGGTTGTCCGCCGTGGCGCAGCCCTGCATTTCACCAAATTCGACGATATAGGGCTTACCGGTCTGATAATGGATGTAGCTGTCTTTCGACTGATAGAACTTGTCGTACCACTGATCCCCGGCCCCCTGATGCTCCACCCACCAGCCGCCGAAAGGTTCGACATCCGAGCGGAAATAGTGGTCATTATAGGCCAGATACATGGCCTGCGCTGCGCCCCGTTTGACAAAGCCGTCATTGAGGATGACCGTGCGCGACGGGTCTTCGTCGTGAATAATTTTCAGAACATTCTGGACGTCAGGATTGTTGAGATTGGCCCCGATTTCGTTCTGAAGCGTGTAGTGCGCCAGTGACGGATGCGAACGGAAGGTTCTGGCCATCAGGCGACACTTCTCGATCATATAGGCGCGGCTGAAGGCATCGGCTTCGGACAGGCTTTCGCCGGGTTTCAGGTCCTTGCCGATGGCGTGGCGCCCGCCGCCGGGTTCCATGACGCGCATCAGCCCCAGTTCGTCCTGACGATCAAAGACATCGTGCTTGCCGACATTGCGGTGCGCATGGAGGCAGTTGAGGCCCAGAGCCTGCGCCGCCTCTACCT
>NZ_JAIWNX010000135.1 GCF_020217185.1 Asticcacaulis sp. | reverse complement strand
CGGTGCGGCCAATCTCGATAGCCGTGGTGGGGCGCGGCGCGGTTTCGAGCGCGGTCAGAATCTGATCCGCAAGGCGCATCAGGCGGTCATAGGCGGCGGTGTGGGCGGCGGGGATGTGGGGGGCGATCTGTGTCATGGGCTCAGCATGACAGAGGTTTCTTCGGCGGGGACAGATTGTGAGAAAATGCGCTTAAGCGGTTGAAATTGTGTCTGTCTCAGCGGGGATAGATTTTTTTGCCACAGATAGTCACGGATGGCGGGCTTTGCCCGCCGAACACGGATGATGCGTGCTCCGGACTTCTCAGGCGCACAATGAATATCCATGAGGCCGCGCCAGCGGCCATCCGTGTCTATCCGTGGTAAAAATCGTACAGGCAGTTCTCACGCCTTGGTAAACAGGCGCACGCCAAAGACCGGACCAGCGGTCTTCCCCTCCTGCGGATTGAACTTGACCGTGACCTTTTGTTTGCCACGCGTCAGTTCGTGCGGGATGGGGTAATCGACGTCGATCCACGCGCCCGGCTGACGGCCCGACAGGCGCTCATGCGCGATGACCGTGCCGTCGATCTCGATGGTGAAGCTGCGGTTGAATTCAGACCCCCAATAGGTCGCCTGAATCACCAGCGGGCCAGAATCGTTTTTGCCGTCCTTGGTCGTCTTCATCTCAAAGCTGAAGAAGCCCCCGGTGCGGGCGTCGCGGCCATTGCGGGCGCGATAGACCACCGGGTAGGAGTTGCCGCCGGTTTGCAGGTTGTGGTCGCGTTCGGGCTGCATTTCGCCCAGATGCATGACATCGACCGAACGGTTGGCGATGTCTTTCAGGCGGGCCTGTTCGGCGCGATAGGCGACCTGGGCCTGCGCCCATTCGGCGTCGCTGTAGCGGTTGAAATAGACCGCCGTGCGGCGTTCGTACTGCGCATAGAAAGGACGGAAAGTCATATCCCCCGGACGTCCTGAGCCTTTGGATACATATACCGCTTCGGCCGCCGAGACGGGTTGGAAGCTGCCGATCAGATCGGAGCCGACCAGTGCCGGGGCATCGCCTTCCCACGGCTGATCCGCTGGCCCCAGATCGGCGGCCAGCACCATCGGGCCGCGCAGCAGGGCCACGACCTTGTCATCGCCGGCTGCGGTCTCAAAACGCAGCTCCAGCGGCAGGTCGAGCGTCACCACGTCGCCCGCGCGCCATTTGCGGGTGATCAGGGCATAGCCGTCGCTCATCCTGGCCAGGGCCGGCTTGCCATTGACGCGCAGGCTTGAGGTTTTGGCCCAGCCGGGGATACGCACGGCCACGGTAAAGGTCTTCGTGCCCGAAAGCTGGTTTAGTTTCAGCGCCACCTGCCCCTCATAGGGGTATTTGGTCGTCAGTTCGAACGCCGCCTTTTGCGCCGCCCAGTTGACCTTTGACGGGATGAACAGGTTGACGAACAGCGTCTTGTCCTGCTGCCAGTAGATCGAGTCCCCGTGCTTGGAATGGGTTTCGATCCCCGACAGGACGCAGCACCAGAACGAATTTTCTGGATCGGAATACTCGCGTGCCGTCCCCGACATCAGCGGCATCATATAGGTGAACATGCCGGTTTTCGGGTTCTGATGCGCCAGCATGTGGTTGAGGTGCGCACGCTCATAATAGTCGAACCACGCCGCCTTGGGCGACCAGCTATACAGGTGCCGCGTCAGCTTCAGCATATTGTAGGTGTTGCAGCTTTCGCAGGTCTGCTCGGTGATATGGGCCGAAATGGTGTCGGGTTCGAAGAAGTATTCCCGGTCGGCATTGCCGCCAATCACGAAGCTGTGGTGGTTGACGACGCGCTCCCAGAAGAAGCTGGAGGCGGTCTGATACGGCGGCTTCTGCGTCAGTTCATAGAGGCGCGCCAGACCGATCAGCTTGGGCACCTGCGTATTGGCATGGTTGTTGGCCAGCTTGTCTTCACGGGCCGCCAGCGGGTCGAGCATCCGGTGGTGATAGAGTCGCTCCGACAGTTTCAGCCAGCGCGGGTTGTTCGTGCGGCTATAGAGTTCAGCGAAGCTCTCATTGATGCCGCCGTGTTCGCAATCGAGCACCTTCTGCGTCTGGGCGTCGTCCAGCGCCGCAAAGACCTTTTCGATATAGCCGCCCAGCTTTTCGGCCACCGGGATGCCGCGGTCGATGCCGCAATAGGCCTGCGCGTCCAGAAGCCCGGCAAACAGCTTATGCCAGTTATAGAAGGGCACCCAGCAGCCATTGAGATCGAAGCCCGCCGAGCGGATATCGCCCGCCATGATTTCGGGGAAGATTTCCTTGCCATCGACGATGGAGCCGTCCTTACGCTTGCGCATAAAGCCCGCTGCATAGCCATCGCCCTGCGCCGCCTGCACCTTTTCGAGTTCGGAAATAATGTAGTGGATGCGGGTCACACATTCGGCATCACCCGTTTGGGCGTGCATCAGCGACAGGGCCGACAGATAGTGCCCCAGCCCCTCACCCGCGATGGTGTCGGATTCCCAGCCGCCGTAAATCTCCCCCTTCACCGGCAGACCGGCGAACTTGTGATAATTGTGCAGGAAGCGGTCGGGCGAGAGGAACAGCAAATAGCGTCGGTTAGCCTCTATAGCGTCAAGGAAGGGCGACGGCAGCAGGCGCACCTGCGTCAGCGGAATGGGCGTAGCGACGATGGGGGCTGAGGCCACGGCCGGGCCGCCGATGGCGGTCAGAAGCGTCAGGGCCCCCGCTCCACACAGCAAGGCGCGGCGATCGGTTTGAAAGGTCGTGCGGATCATCTGGCGTTTCCCTGTGTCAGGCGCGGATCAGTTCGATAGTGACGGGTTCGGCTTTCAACGGCACCGCATAGGCGCCCAGAGCCTTATCGGCCTTGAGGCTATAGGGCCTGGCCCCCTTCACCGTGGTTTCAAAATTCACGTAGGCGACGGGCGTTTGAGCGTCGGCAGCCGCCAGGGTCAGGTGCACCTTACCGCTGACGCTGTCATAGGCGACCTCCGCGATCTTACCGGCATCCAGCGTGATCCACAGACCCGCCGGAGCGATAAAGACGCGGCGGCGGGCGCTATCCTTCGGGCTCAGACGGATCACGCCATCGGACGTTTTGACTATGCCGCCAAAGCCGGTCCAGCCGAACACCGGGTGTTTAACCAGATACGAGGCCGAGGTCACGGCGTGACCGAAGAAGCTCATGCCGTAGTCGCCATTGATGGCGTCCCACTTCATGGCGTCCGGGAAGGAGTGGAAGGCCGCCGAGGCAAAACCCTCTGCGTCGATATTGGTCAGCGAGCCCATCAGCCCGCCATAGGCGACGCGCAGCATGTAGAGGTCATCCGGCGTTTCGCGGTAGGCGTCGAACAGCGGCACGGCATTGAGCGACGAGCCGTAATGGTGCAACTGACGCTCAATCCGCGACAGCTTGCCGGCATAGAGGAAGTCCCAGAAGCGCCGTGCCGAGCCGTTATAGCCCCAGTGCGGGATGGCCGGATCATAGGCCATGATGACTTCGCGCGTGACATCGGCCTTATCCTGATGGCCGAAATAGCGCATCCACATATAGACTTCGGCCTGACCGGTGGAATCCCACGGCATTTCCGAGCCGAACGGATATTTCAGCGTCTTCCAGATTTCGACGCGGCCCTTCATCAACGCCTCGACCTCTGCGGCCAGTTCGGTCCAGCCTTCCCGCTTCAGATCGAGCAGAATGTAGAGGAAGACATCGCCTTCCATCTGCCCGAACTGTGTATAGTAAGGCGCCTTGCTCATCATGGCCTTGATGGTTTCCGCCGCCCGCGTCAGATAGGTCTGCCAGGTTTCGCCCGCCGTCATGCCCGTGTGGTAGCGGCCGAGGCGATACAGCGTCCACCACGCGGCCGCCGGGTGCGGATAATTGTAGGACCGCCCCAGATCGGCGGCGTGCTTGCGGTCCCAGGCTGACCACACCTTCCAGTTCAGAGACGCATCATAGGTGCCCTTGGGCATCCCTTCGGGGTCATAGAACATCAGCGACTTGCGCACGCCGTACTTATCGGGGCCGTCCGGCGTCTGGATTTGCCCCCACAGGGTGGTGTTGGCGAAGTGCTCGAACTTTTGCACCTCTTCCGCCTTCGGATTGTCGAGCTGTTTCATGATGGCCGCCAGCCACGCCCCGGCCCCGCCTTCATCCGACAGGCCCGACACCCAGACGCGATTGTCTTGAAGCACAAGCGCGTTCTTTTCGCGGTCGTAAATCATGATCGACGGCGAGCGTTTGAACGGATCATCGGGGGTTTCGTACCACTGCTTCGTGGTCAGGAAGTGCCCCATATCGGCCACGGCCTCGGCTTGCGGCTTGGTCACCTTGTAATGGACGGTCTGCTGCGTGCCGTCGGCATAGGTCAGGATCAGGCGCGCGCGGCCCAACGTCTTGCCCGCCACGCTGTATTTCAGCCAGCCGCCTTTGACGCTGCCCGCAGGCGTGACCTCCAGCGCGCCCTGCGGATGCACCGCGAAGGCCTTGACCGCCTTGGGGGCATGGACAAACAGGTCGGCGGGCAGGTCGGTCGGCACCACATAGCCGGGGATACCGACGGCGACCGGACGGCCCTGTTTGATCAGGGTCGGCTCGATCTCACGGATCGAGGGCGACAGTACGAATTTCAGCGCCACGCTGGTCGATTGCCCCGGCTTCAATATCAGAGACGTGGGCGTGTTCCACTGTTCGACACCCTTCCATTCGCTGTCGGCAAAGCCCTTGGCGTGCGTCATCCAGCTATAGAAGCCTTCGAACGTCATGTTGCGCGGCTCGATATCGCTGTAGATGGCCGGCTTTTTGTCGGCGTCGCGCGTGTTGAGGATCGGCTTGTACAGCTCGAACTTCGCCGTATCGCTGGCGGGCAAGACCAGCAGCGACGGCCCCTGCCCGTTCAGGCGGTTGACCTGAAGATAGCCGGCATTCAGGCCGACGTAAGGGTCGTAAAACGAGGCGACATCGTGGGCCTCATCCAGGTGACGCCCGCTGATGATATTGTCGAAGACCATGGCCATGCCCAGCCCGCCGACTTCAATCGTCTTTTGGGTGGGGTTCGTCAGGGTGAAGCTCAAAACCAGCTTCCCCTCAGACACGCTCCACGTCCGCACCACCTTCAGCGGCATATCGGCACCGAGGCTGGGGGTGATGTCCGCTGAGGCCAGCGCCCCCTTGGGCTTCGGCAGGGCCTTAACCTTGACGCGGCGATAGGCCGTCGAATGGTCGCTCCAAGTCTTGTCGCCTTCGGCGCGCACACGCAGGTCGATATCCCCCAGACGGTAGCACCCATCGCCCAGACGCTGGGTGAAACGGTGGCGCGGGGCGAAGTCAAAGCCGCCCCCTACCCCCTTGGGGGCCAGAGAGACGAGGGTCTGGGAGGTTTCCTGAAGCTCGATATGAAAATCCGGCGTTTCGTGAACGGTGGTTTGCGCCTCCGGGCTGTTCCAGGCCAGCCCTGCTGTATCCGCGGCCTGCGCCAGAGCGGGCGCGGCCAGTGCTGCGGCCATAGCCGTCAGACTGGTACGGCGGGTCAGGGTCGAAACGGCGGATGGCGTCATGGTTCACTCCGTCGGGTGAAAAAGAGTTTTATTCGCGAAAAATACTCAGGGTTATTCTTCGCGCTAAGGCAACCGGTTCGCCTGATCTTTGTCGGCGAACCTAAAAGAGGGCGTCCACCACCTCGCCAGGGACGGCAGATGGTGGACAACCCGGAGAGTGGCAGGCCCTGACAACCCGGAGGAAGTCAATAATGCCGTCAGGACCGAACGCCAGAGGGACAGAACTCTCATCACCGGAATTGCGAGGTGCCCGTCCGCGAAAAAATGTAACCCCGCTTGGCGGGCGGGGTCAAATATAAAATATACGATTGTTAAAAATAATTGTCGGAGTTATTGCGCTCGCTCACTGCGCGACTGACACGGAGCCGCGCCTACCGGCTTATTCCTTTGATCTGTAAGACCGCAAAACCGGTATAGAACGGCCAGTGGTCTGATTTTGACATTTGCTACCGCTTGCCGCACGCTCGATGGCAAATGTCAAATTCATTCCACTAGTGACAGCCCCTTCGATGGCGTGAGGCCCACGTCCGCAACCTTTGAGAGAGCGCCGTTATGTCACGAATTGTTAACGGCAAAATTATATGTCTTAATACCATTATGGGATGGTGTGATCGGCTTGGATGTCAGAAATCACGCCCGCCAGAACCTTGTGGGGCGTGATTTTATGAAGACGTTCAAGGTGTTCCGTCTGGCAACGCGCCAGCGCGTGTCACACTCTGCGGCGGATGGCAGCCGTTTAGGCTTCCGTCTCGACAAGGCCGCCCATGCCTGCGTGATAGCATCGTTTCTGATCCTGTCGGCCTGCGGTGGGGGCGGAGGCGGCGGGGGTGGCGGCAACGCCTCAGGCGGCGGCGGAACGACCCCGCCTCCGGTCGTGGCCAAGCCGACCAACACGGAGGCCAGCCGTTTTCTGGCTCAGGCGACGTTTGGCCCGACGGATGCCGAGATTGCCTCCGTCACCGCAACCAGCTATGGCGACTGGATAACCGCGCAGATGGCTCTGCCGCTGGGGCCGACGCACCTGTCGGAAATGGATGCGCGGCTGGTCGATCTGAAAACGACCAATGCCAATGCCAGCCTCTCCTCAACGCAGTTTTACGAGACCTTCTACAGACAGGCCGTCACATCGCCGGACCAGCTACGCCAGCGCGTGAAGTTCGCCCTGTCTGAAATCTTTGTCGCCTCCTACGTCAGCAATATCGATACGCGGACCCTGGCCTCCTACTACGACATGCTGGGCCGCAATGCCTTTGGCAATTTCCGCACCCTGCTCGAAGACGTCACCTACCATCCGGCCATGGGCCAGTACCTGACCTATCTGGCCAATCAGAAGGAAAACGCGGCCACCGGGCGCAATCCGGACGAAAACTATGCGCGCGAAGTGATGCAGCTTTTCACCATCGGTCTGGTGCAGTTGAATGCCGACGGCACGCCCAAGACCGACCTTCTCGGTAATACCACCCCCACCTACAGCACCGCCGATATTCAGGGGCTGGCCAAGGTGTTCACCGGCCTGTCGTGGTATCACCCGACCCCGACCAACTCGACCTTTGGCGGCGGCAGTCGCGTGGCTGAGGCTTACACCCAGCCGATGATTGCGTATAACAATTTCCATTCGACGTCGGCCAAGACGTTTCTGGGGACCACCATCCCGGCGTCTACGACCGCCGATACAAATGGCGAGGTCAAGGTGGCGCTCGATACCCTTTATAATCACCCCAATGTCGGCCCCTTCATCTCCAAACAACTGATCCAGCGTCTGGTCACCTCCAACCCCTCCCCGGCCTATGTCGGTCGCGTCGCCGCCGTGTTTAACAACAATGGCTCCGGTGTTCGCGGGGATATGGGGGCCGTGGTGCGCGCCATCCTGCTCGACAGCGAAGCGCGTACCCCCTCGACCGACGCCACCTATGGCAAGCTGCGCGAGCCGGTGATCCGCCTGACCCACTGGATGCGGTCGTTCGAGACGACCTCGACCAGCGGCAAGTGGCTGATGACCTCAACCGCGGCCCAGACCTCGCTCAATCAGGCGCCCATGACGTCGCCGTCGGTATTCAACTTCTTCCGTCCGGGCTATGTGCCACCCAACACCACGCTGGGCAGCAAGAACAAGGTCGCGCCGGAATTGCAGATCGCCGATGAAGTGACGACGGCGGCCTATATCAACCTGATGCAAACGACGATCAATTCCGGCATCGGCAGCAGCAGCGACATCAAGTCAGCCTATACCAAGGAACTGGCGCTGGCGACCGACCCGGCGGCCCTCGTGAACCGCATCGACCTGCTGCTGTACGGCGGCGGCATGTCCGCGACCCTGAAGACGCGCATCACCAATTCGGTCATTGGCGTCAATGTTCCGGCCAATGGGACACAAGCCCAGATCGACACCGCCAAACTCAACCGGGTCAAGCTCGCCATCTTCCTCGGCATGGCTTCCCCTGAATATGCCGCCCAGCGATAGGAACGGTGCACTCATGACCTCCCAGATCGATCGCCGCGCCTTCTTTCGCCTTGGGGCTGGCCTTGCCGGCCTGACCACAGCCACCTCCTTCGGCCTGCAACTGGCCGCCGTGGGCTCCGCCGCCGGGCAAAGCGCCCCGGACTATAAGGCGCTGGTCTGCGTCTTCCTGTTTGGCGGCAATGACGCCAACAATATGGTGCTGGCCACCGATAGCGACTCGTGGGGCCGCTATTTCGCCGCGCGCAATCAGGGCACCGATCCGATTGCTCTGATGCCTGTGGGCACAGCCCCAACACCTGTGGGCCAGGTCAATGCCGTCACGGGGCGGGCTTCGGCGCTCGGCAAACCTGAGCATTGGGGCGGCGTCCTGCCCATCGCGCCCAGGACCGCGCAGGCCATCCCGGCCGGCACCAATGCCACGTCGCGCACCTTTGGCCTGCACCCGCTGATGAGCCCGTGTAAAACCCTGTTCGATCAGGGGCGGCTGGCCGTGCTGGCCAATGTCGGCACGCTGATCCAACCGACCACCAAGGCGCAGTATCAGGCCCGCAGCGTGCCCCTGCCCGCCAACCTGTTTTCGCATAATGACCAGCAATCAACCTGGCAGGCCGGGGCCGCCGAAGGCGCGCGCACCGGCTGGGGCGGGCGCATGGGCGATATGCTGATGAATATGAATGGCCAGAACACCATCTTCACCGCCATTACGGCGGGGGGTACGGCGGTGTTCCTGTCCGGGCAGTCCGTGGTGCAGTACCCGCTTTCGACCAACGCGGCCCCGGCGGTGACGGTCAATGGCACCACGGCCACGACCCTGTTCGGGTCTTCCGCGGCACCGGGTGAACTGAAGACCATCATCAATGACACCGTCACAGCGTCGGACTTTGCCAATGATCTGGGGCGCATCAATGCCCGCTCGGTCGGGGCAGCCAGCGTCGTCAACGAAGTCTTCAGCCGCGCCGTCGTGACCGCCGTGCCTTCGCCGCCGACCTATACCAATCCGGCGACGGGAGCGACCGAAACCAACAGTCTGGCGCTGCAGATGCGCACCGTCGCCCGCATGATCGCCGCCGCCCCGGCCTTTGGCGTCAAGCGTCAGGTCTTCATGGTGTCGCTGGGCGGCTGGGACAGCCACGACAACCAGAACCGCGACCAGTCGAACAACCTCGCCAAGGTAGCGCAGGCGATGAGCTATCTCGATAGCACACTCGCCAATATCAACGGCGTCGATATGCGCGCCAATGTGACGACCTTTACGGCGTCCGATTTCTCGCGCACCTTCAACACCAATGGCGATGGCACCGACCACGCCTGGGCCGGTCCGCAACTGATTATGGGTGGCGCGGTCAAGGGCGGCGACATGTACGGGCAGTTCCCGACGGTGGGCATGGACGTATCCGGCTTCTCCAACCCCAACATGGTGGGGGCCTCCTTTATCCCCACCACCTCGGTTGATCAGTATGCGGCGACGCTGGGGCGCTGGTTCGGCGTGTCGGACACCGACCTCAACACCATCTTCCCCAATCTGCGCAATTTCTCACAGCCCAATCTCGGCTTCCTGTAAATTCACGACCGCGCGGTGTATGCTGACTTTGACGGCGAATCGCAAAAATTCTCCGTGCAAGGATCATTGACGGACAGGCGTAACAAATCTGACAAACTTAACTGTTAGAGCCGCTTGACCAGAGGACGCCAGCGCCGGATCGGTGCCGGTGTGACGCGATACAGGGCGCGGTACAGAGTGTGAGCAAGGAGCGGCCCGTGCGGGCAGTTTTGACAGCAGCGGGAACGATGGGGGGGGCGCTCTGTGCCGCTCTGCCCGTGGCTGCGCAGGTGTTTGAGGTCGCCGACAATGGCGACTACCACACCCTGTGCGCCTCCGTACCGCCGGTAACCGTTCACGCGACATCCCTGCCCTATCAGGAGGTCATCGAGGCCGCCGCCGAACGCTATAATCTCAGCGCCGACTTTCTGATCGCCGTTATTCGTCAGGAGTCAGGTTTTAACCCCAAGGCCGTGTCGCCGCGTGGGGCCATCGGCCTGATGCAACTGATGCCCGCCACCGCCGCCGAACTGGGCGTCGATCCCTTTGATCCGCAGGGCAATGTGTTCGGCGGTGCCGCCTATCTGCGCCGTCAGCTGGACCGCTTTGACGGCCGCATTGATCTGGCGCTGGCGGCCTATAATGCCGGGGCTGGCGCGGTCAACCGTCACGGCGGTGTGCCGCCCTATGCCGAAACCCAGGCCTATGTCGCCCGAAGCCTTGACCGGCTCAGCGTAAAGACCGATCCTCAACCGACCGAGACCTGCTCGTAAGGATAGACCCATGAACGTCCGTAAATTCCTGCCCGCCCTCCTGCCCCTGCTGGCCGCGTCTCCGGCCTTTGCGCAGGACCCCGCCGGTTCCGGCCCGATCGTCAATGCGCTCGGCTGGATTCAGGGCACGCTGCTCGGCAATGTCGCCACCGCCGTGGCCGTGATCGCCGTGGCCGCCGTCGGCTTCATGATGCTGTCGGGCCGCATGAACTGGCGCTTCGGGGCCACCGTCATCCTCGGCATCTTCATCCTGTTCGGCGCGGCCACCATCGTGGCGGGCATCCGCACGGCCGTGGGCTGAGGCATGAGCGAAGAGACCGTCGCTCTGGTCAAGGCGCCCATCTTCCGGGCGCTTACCCAACCGCAAATGTTTGCGGGTGTGACCTACTCGTACTTCATCCTCAACTTCATGATCACCACCGAGGCCTTTCTGGTCACGCGGTCGTTCTGGGCTCTGGGGATTGCGCTTCTGGTTCACGCGGTCGGCTATCTGGCCTGCCTGCGTGAACCGCGCCTGTTCGACCTGTGGTTCACCAAGGTGAGCCGCACCCCGCGCATCCGGAATTACAAGTTCTGGCGCTGCAACTCCTATCTACCGTAAGGTTTTCGCATGAGTAACGGCCTGTTCGGGCAAGTCATGAGTCTGGGCGCCAGGGAGCAGCGGATCGGTGATCGCCTGCCCTACGCCCATCTCTATAATGACCACACGGTTACCCTGCGCGACGGGTCGCTGATGCAGGCCCTCTATATCGACGGCTTTGGTTTTGAAACGGCCGATACGACCGACCTCAACAGCCTGCACGCCCTGCGGGAAAGCGCCCTGCGCGCCATCGGGGATTCGCGGCTGGTGCTGCACCACCATATCGTGCGCCGCAAGGTCTCGGTGACCAGCAGCGGTCAGTACGACGACCCCATTGCCGGTTACATCAATGCGCGCTGGCAGGACCGCCTGCAATCGCGCGAACTGTTCGTCAACGACCTGTTTATCACCATTCTGCGCCGCCCCGCGCGTGGTAAGGCCGGTCTGTCGGAAAGCCTTGGCAAGCTGTTTGGCGCGCAATCCGGAGCCGATCGCGACGGTCTGGGGGCGGAACTGCGCGACCTTGATGCGGCGCGCGACGCTCTGATGGCGGCGCTGGGGCGTTATGGCCCGCGGCTTCTGACCTCCTATGAGACGCGCGGCGGCCGCTGTTCGGAGCCGCTGGAACTGCTGTCGGCCCTGATGCACGGGGAAATGCGCCCGGTGCTCAAGCCCGATCCGCTGGCGCGCGACGATGTGGGGCAATACCTGCCCTATCAGCGCCTCAGCTTTGGCGTCGATGCCTTTGAAATGAAAAGCGCGGGCGGCGATAAATCGTTCGGCGCGCTCATTTCGGTGAAGGAATATCCGCCGCAGGCTGCGCCGGGGATGCTCGATGCCCTGCTGCACCTGCCCTATGAAATGACCGTGTCGCAGAGCTTTCAGTTCGTGGATCGTCAAATCGGACTGGAGCGCGTCAATCTGGCCCTGCGCCGTCTGCGCGCCGCCGATGATGACGGCATTACGCTACGCGCTGGCCTGATGGCGGCCAAGGATGAACTGGCGTCCGGGCAGACGGCTCTGGGCGAACATCACCTGAGCGTGTGCGTGCGCGCACCGGGGCTCAGCGCACTCGATCAGGCGGCGGCGCAGGTCACCTCGGCGCTGGCCGATACGGGGGCGATGGCGGTCCGCGAAGACATCAATCTCGAACCGGCCTTCTGGGCGCAGTTTCCGGGCAATGAGGCCTTTATCGCGCGTAAGGCGCTGATTTCGGTCTCGGCCTTCGCCGGTCTGGCCAGCCTGCACGGCTTTGCCTTGGGTCAGGCCACCGGCAACCACTGGGGTGAGGCGATTACGGTCTTTGAAACGACGGCCGCCACGCCCTACTTCTTCAACTTCCACGCCTCGGACCTCGGTAACTTCACCCTGATCGGTCCGTCGGGATCGGGCAAGACCGTGGTGCTCAACTTCCTCGCCGCGCAAGCCCAGAAGGCGCGTCCGCGCACCATCATCTTCGACAAGGATCGCGGTTCGGAAATCTTCATTCGCGCCATCGGCGGCCATTACGCCACCCTGCGCGCCGGGGAACCGAGCGGCTTCAATCCGCTGCAACTGCCCGACAGCGCCATCAATCGCGGCTTCCTGCGCGATCTGTTGTCGCGACTGATCGCCGGCGAAGGCCCGGCCCTGCCGCCGGAGGACGAGGCCATCATCGCCTCGGCCATCGACGCCATGTACGCGCAGGCCCCGGCCTATCGCCGCCTGCGCTATTTTCAGGAGCTTCTCGGTGGCTTCCGTCGCCCCAGCCAGACCGATCTGGCGGCGCGTCTGGCGCCGTGGGTCGGGTCGGGCGAATGGGCGTGGCTGTTCGATAACGAGGCGGATCAGCTCGACCTGTCGGCGCGCGTTCTGGGCTTCGACATGACGCAGTTCCTCGACGCACCGATCTTGCGCGGGCCGATCATGATGTACCTCTTCCACCGCATCGAGGAGCGTCTGGACGGCACCCCGGCCATGATCCTGATCGACGAGGGCTGGAAGGCGCTGGACGATGAGGTATTTGCCGCGCGCATCCGCGACTGGATGAAGACGCTCAGAAAGCGTAACGCCATACTCGGTTTCGGCACGCAAAGCGCCGGTGACGCCCTCGACAGCCGCATCTCTTCGGCGATCATCGAGCAGGCGGCGACGCAGATCTTCATGCCCAATCCGCGTGCCCGTTTCGAAGACTATGGCGAAGGCTTCGGCCTCAGCGCGCACGAGGTCGGTCTGGTGCGCGCCCTGCCGCCGCATTCGCGCGCCTTCCTGCTCAAGCATGGCAACCATTCGGTCGTGGCGCGCCTTGACCTGTCGGGGACGCCGGAAATCCTCACCCTGCTGTCGGGACGGGAATCGACGGTGCGCAAGCTGGACGAACTGCGCGAAACGCATGGCGACGCGCCGTCGGCGTGGTTCGAAGCCCTGACCGGCACGCCGTGGCCCGGCTTTGGCCAAACGGAGCGTGTATCCGCATGATGCCGCCGCCACCCGCCACCTGCCCCGGTATGCCGCTCAGCGGCGATACGGGTATTTCAGGCGCGCTGATGAGCGTGGACTGTCAGATCGGGCGCGTGGTCGAAGACAGCTTCGGGCGTTTGTTCGGTACTGGCGGCTATCTGGGCACGGCCCTGACCATCTGCCTGACCCTCTATATCGCTTTTCTGGCCTTCGGACTGATCACCGGGCGCACGCGCCTGACCCTGACCACCATGACGCCGAAGGTGCTGGCCATTGGTCTGGTCCTGACTTTCGTTACGGCGTGGCCCGCCTATCAGACCGTGGTCTATAACCTGCTGACGCGCGGCCCGGACGAGATCGCCGCTGCGCTAACCGGTTCCAATGAGGGGGCCAGCGCCGCCTTTGCCAAGCGGCTCGACGTGCTGTTCGTGCACTTTGCCGATGCCGCGACCGCCTTTGAACAGACGTCGCAGGCCGCCCCTGCGGCGACCGCGGCCCCCAGTGTACAAAACCCGCAGCCCATCGCGCCACCCATCCGTAATGGTAAGTCGTCGGCCTCGGATATGTTGTGGAGTTCGGGCCTGATCCTGCTGCTGTCGACTGTCGGTGTGCTGGTCCTGTCGCGCCTCATCCTGACGCTTTTGCTGGCCCTGGGGCCGCTGTTCGTCGTCTTTGCCCTGTTTACCCAGACGCGCGGCCTGTTTGAAGGTTGGTTACGGACGTCAATCGGCTTTGCCTTTATCCCCATGCTGGTGACGCTCGGTGGCTCGGCGGCTCTGGCGCTCCTGACGCCCGCCATTCTGGCCATATCCGGCGACCCCATGCAAACGGTGCGCGACATTCAGCCGATCGTCATTTTGTTCATGGGTTCCGTGATTTATGCGGCTTTCCTTATCATGCTGATGGTGGTGGCCTTTAATATCGTCAAAAACTGGAACCCGCTGCGCGGGCGCGGCGACAGCGCCGCCGACGTGCAGGCCGCCGCCGTGACCTCGGCCGCTGTGATCGCCGCTGCCGGAGGCTCCACGCTTATCACGCAGAACAGTCAGTCTGCTGCCGCCGGGGGCCGCAGCTCCAGCCGCGACACGCGGGTGCAGACCGTAACCACCACCCTCTCTGCGACGCCCCAGGCGGGGCAACTGTCCGGCGGCGTGACGCGCCGTCAGGGCCTAGGCCAAAGGTTCCGCGCCGCGCCCGGCTCTGCCGCCCCCGCCTCTTCGTCCGCCAAAACCGCCCCGACCCCGACGCCCCTTTCAAAGGCCCCCGGTTCATGAAGTTCGCCTCTACCCTTTCCCTGCTGATCGCCGTGCCTTTGCTCGCCGTCGCGCCCGCTCAGGCGCAGGACAGCCGCATACGCACCATCACCTATGTCGATGGCGAGGTCATCCGCCTCGATACCTGCGTCAGCTTTCAGACCATGATCACCTTCGCCGACAACGAAAAGATCGAGAATGTCGCCGTGGGTGATGCCGCCCAGTGGCAGGCCACACCCAACAAGCGCGGCAATCTGATGTTCGTGAAGCCGTTTCAGCGCGGGGCCTTCACCAATCTGTCGGTCGTCACCAACCGCCGCACCTATGCCTTCGAACTGCGCACCAAGGACGCCGCCGCCTGCAAACGCGGGGAGGTGATCTACGATCTGCGCTTCACCTACCCCAAGGATGAAGAAGAGGCCCGCGAAGCCGCGGAGAAAGCCGCCGCCGCACCGGCGACCCCGGCCAAGCCCGTCTCCACCCTGCCGGAAAAGCGCAATACCAGCTACACCTATGCCGGAGACCCGTCTCTGGTGCCGATGCGCCTGTTCGATGACGGGCAATCGACCTATCTGATGTGGGGCGAAGGCGTGCCGTTTCCGGCCATCTATGCGGTGCTGGAC
>NZ_JAIWNX010000134.1 GCF_020217185.1 Asticcacaulis sp. | reverse complement strand
GGCAAGGAGGCTCTGGTCAATTTCGGCTATCGCGAAGGCTTTATCGTCATCGAACAGGTTGGCCCGGCCTTTGTCCTGCGCCGGGGCGACCTGACGGCTACGGTTTACAATGACGCCTATGTGCCGCCGGCGCTCGACGCCCTGTCGCCGCAGCCGCGTCCCGAAACCCTGCGCAAGGCCGATGCGGCCGCCACGACGAAAAAGCGGACCGGCTGGTTCGGGCGCAAGGAGGACTGAGTATGAAGACCCGTCTCCCCTCCCATGATCCGCAAAGCGATCCGCGCAAAACCCTTGACCGTTCCGACCTTGGCGTTGCCTCGGTCAATGCCCTGCCGCAGGTGGCCTCGAAATCGACCCTGAAAGACAGTCTGGTGCTGGCCGGTGGCATCATGGGCGCCGTGTTTCTGGGGGCGCTCACTCTGGTGTTCATGAACAACAACCGTCAGGCGGCGCAAACCCGGCCGCCGCAGGCGCAACCGGCGCAACCCGCGCCGCAGCCGTCGGGTCAGAACGGCACGGTGGTCGAACTGCCGCCCGTGGCCCTGCCCGAAGGCCCACCCGTAGCCCAGCCGCAACCGCCTCAGGCGGGCGGAGCCGCCCCTGTGGCCGACGCCAATAATGCCCGCGCCAATGCTCTGATCTACGACGTTTCGGCCCCCGACCCCGATCCGGCGGCCAATGCCGCTCAAGCCGCTGCCCCGGCACAAAAGGCCGAAGGCAATGTGATGGATGGCAATTCGGTGGCCGCCCTGACCAGCCTTGACCCGACACGTCAGGTGCGCGCCACGCGCATCACCACGCCGTCGCGCACCGTGTCGCAAGGGACCCTGATCCCGGCGGTGCTCGAAACCGCGCTCAATTCCGACCTGCCCGGCTATACGCGCGCGCTGGTGTCGCGCGATGTGCGCAGCTTCGACGGCTCGCGCGTCCTGATCCCGCGCGGCTCGCGTCTGATCGGGTCTTACCGGTCAGGTCTGCAAAGCGGGCAAAACCGCCTGTTCATCACCTGGACGCGCCTGATCCGTCCGGACGGCACGGCCATCGTCCTGACCGACCCTTCGACCGATAATCTCGGTCAGGCGGGTCAGACGGGTGATGTCGATACGCACTTCTTCAAGCGCTTCGGCTCGGCCATGCTGCTGTCGATCATCGGTGGCCTTGCCAATTCGTCGAGCAGTGGCGACCGCAACACCATCGTCATCGGCACGGCGCAGGGGGCCAATAACGCCGCCACCGCCGCGCTTCAGGCGGATTCCAAGATCGGGCCGACCGTGCGCGTGGCGCAGGGCACGCCGATTCAGGTCTTCGTTTCCCGCGATCTCGACTTCTCGCTATGACCGAAGCCCTACCGACCGAAGGCGTCTATCTGAAGGCCTACCTGGCCCCCTTCCGGCAGTGGCTCGACCGCGCCGAAGTGACCGAGGTCATGGTCAATCGCCCCGGTGAAGTATGGGTCGAAATCAGCGGTCAGCCGCATATGCAGCGCTTTGACGCGCCCGACATCGACGACGGCCTGCTCAACCGGCTGGCGGCGCAGATCGCGCGCATCAGCCATCAGGGTATCAACCGCGAAAACCCCATGCTGGCGGCCACCCTGCCGTCGGGTGAGCGCGTACAGATCGTCGGTCCACCCGCGACGCGACGCCACTGGGCTATCGCCATCCGCCGCCACCTGATGGTCAACCGGCCGCTGGAAGCCTATGATCGCGGGCCTATCCGCGCCCCGGCCTATGGCAATCCGGCCGACGAACAGCGCGCCGCCCGTGCCAATCCGGTCGCCTTCCTTAAACAGGCGGTGACCGAGCGCAAGACCATCCTGATTTCCGGCGGCACCTCGTCGGGCAAGACGACCTTCCTCAACGCGCTCTTGAGCGCTGTGCCCAATGAAGAGCGCGTCATTCTGGTCGAGGACACGCCGGAAATCGCCGTGCATCAGCCCAATGCGCTGGGCCTTGTGGCGGTCAAGGGCGAACTGGGCGAAGCCAAGGTGACGGTCAACGACCTGCTGCAGGCGTCGTTGCGCCTGCGCCCGGACCGTATCATCGTCGGCGAAATCCGCGGTGCCGAAGCCGTGACCTTCCTGCGCGCCATCAATACCGGCCACCCCGGCTCCTTCACCACGGTGCACGCCAATACGCCACAGGGCGCGCTGGAACAGATCGCTCTGATGGTGATGCAGACCGGCATGGCCCTGTCCCGTCCCGAAACCATCGCCTATGCGTCCGGCCTGATCGACGTTGTCGTGCAGTTGTCCAAGGCGGGCGGCGAGCGAGGTATTGCCGATATCATGCTGCCGCGCGCGCACCTAGAGCGGAATGATTTCTAGTGGAATCATTCCGCTCAAGCCGCCATTGAGGCGGCGGCCAAGGCAGCGCAGCCATCGCCCGGCGAAGGGCTAAACAAAAATCCAGATCATTATGTTTCTACCAGAAATCATAATGATCTGGCGTCTGTGTAACCGTCCGGAAATATTCAGATATCAAGATTCGCCGTAATCCACGGTCACTGATGAGGTCAGTCTTCATCAATGTAAGTGGATCAGCATGACACATTCCGACCGCCCCGAAGCGCCCCATCATAAGGACGAGGGCAGCCTTCAGGACCTTATCCAGCTTGTCTCCCGTCGTCGAACGCTGGGTATGTTGGGAACTCTGGCCTTCGGGTCCAGTTCTGTGGCGGCGTGCGGTGGGGGTGGCGACGGTGGCTCAACCTCCACAAGCGTGAGCAGCAGTTCCGCATCGTCTTCCAGTGCGTCATCTTCCAGCAGTAGTGCATCGAGCAGCAGTTCATCCAGCGGCACCTGCACGACCTTCCCCACCGAAACCGAAGGCCCCTATCCGGGCGACGGTTCAAATACCGTGTCGGGCAGCGTCATCAACGCCTTGGCCCTTTCCGGGATCAACCGCTCCGACATCCGCACGTCGGTGGGGTCAGCCTCTGGCACCGCGCCGGGTCTGCCGCTCAAACTGACCCTTACGCTGGTCAATTCCGGTCTGGGTTGCGCAGCCCTGTCTGGCTATGTCATCTATATCTGGCATTGCACGCGCGACGGGCTCTATTCGCTCTATTCGTCGGGTGCGACAACCCAGAACTATCTGCGCGGCATTCAGGTCACGGACGCCAATGGTCAGGTGACGTTTACGACCATTTTTCCCGGCTGTTACTCCGGCCGTATGCCGCACATCCACGTCGAGGTTTACCCCAGTCTGGCGTCGGCCACTTCCTATGCCAACAAAATCAAGACCAGCCAGTTCGCGCTGGACCGCACCGTATGCTCGACAGTCTATAACAGCGTGGCCGGTTACAGCGCCTCGATCAGCAATCTGGCGGCCATTTCGTTTTCAACCGACAATGTCTTCTCCGACAACACGGCCGCACAACTGGCGGCTCAGACCATTGCCCTGACCGGCGACACCACAAACGGCTATACCGGAACGGTCACACTGGGTATCACAATCTGATCTACTGAAGGATGACTTTCAGTTCGGCATAGGGCGTGCGCCAGTCTATGGCGCGCGCCGACAGCCACGCATCATTATAATAGGTGTCGGCGTAGCGCTCACCGCCATCGCAGAGAATGGTGACGATGGAGCCCGTCTCGCCCTTTTGCGCCATTTCCTGCATCAGACGCACACAAGCCCAGAGATTGGTACCGGTCGAGCCACCGACGCGCCGCCCCAGACGCTCCGACAACAGACGCACGGCGGCGATTGACTGGGCGTCTGTCACCACCTCCATGCGGTCGATCAGCGACGGGATAAAGCTTGGCTCGACGCGCGGGCGGCCGATCCCTTCGATGCAGGAACCGCAACGGTCGATCATCTGGACGCTGCGGTCATGATAGTGGCGATGGAAGACCGAGCCTTCGGGGTCGGCCACACACAACCGCGTCGGCAGGCGGCGATAGCGGATGTAGCGCCCCAGGGTCGCCGAGGTGCCGCCCGTCCCGGCCCCGGTCACCAGCCAGCTCGGCACCGGATAGGGTTCGGCGGTCATCTGGCTGAACAGGCTTTCGGCGATATTGTTATTGCCGCGCCAGTCCGTGGCCCGTTCGGCATAGGTGAACTGATCGAGATAGTGGCCGCCGGTTTCATCGGCCAGACGTTGCGCCTCGGCATAGACGGCGTTTGCGTCATCGACGCCGTGCACCTCGCCGCCCTGAAAGCGGATGGCGTCGATCTTGGCCTGCGCCACCGACTTCGGCACCACGGCGATAAAACGCAGCCCCAGCAGGCGCGCGAAATAGGCCTCGGAGACAGCGGTCGAACCCGATGACGACTCGATCAGTGTGGTCTGCGGCCCGATCCACTCATTGCACAGGGCATAGAGGATCAGCGAGCGCGCCAGCCGGTGTTTCAGGCTGCCGGTCGGGTGCGAGGATTCGTCCTTGAAATAGAGGTGCACCCCCGGAAACGCCGCCACCTCATGATGGATCAGGTGCGTGTCGGAGGAACGGTTGAAATCCGCCTCGATGCGGCGCACCGCCTCGATCAGCCAGTCGCGCGGCACCTGTGTCATCCTGCTCATCCCGTTACTCCTGAAACCGGCACAAAGCGCGTGCGGGGTCAGGAGTCAATAGCCACCTGCCTTATACCAACGGCCGAAGATGCTGACCGCATCCGGCCATTGAAGAAACGAAAATGTCTCATATGTGTCAGTGACATGAGACATTCTCGAATGGAATACCAAGAGTCATTTTCAATGACCCTTGGTATTACGGCTTGAGCAGGTCCAGCGCCGCCGCCGTCATAGCCGATGCCCCGGTGACAATGGTCGCTTCCGGGTCGATCTTGAACAGGGCCGAGTGGTGCGAAGCCACCGCCGGGCCGCCAGCTTTCGCCGCATCGAACGCCGCCTGAGGCGTGCCGCCGACCGCAAAATAATAGCCCGGCACCTTGAGGTCTGGTTGAACGAAATAGGCGAAGTCCTCTGCCCCCATGCCCATCTGCTGGAACGGCACAACCGTGTCCGGCCCCAGAGCCGCGGCAATCGCTCCGTTCAGACGGCGCGCCAGTGCCGCGTCATTGATGGTGGTCGGCGTGCCTTCGACGACATTGACCTCCGGCAGCTTGTCATCGGGCAGGCCGTTGACGCGCCCCATATTGACCGCCACGCGCTTGACGCCATCCACCAGTTGCGCGCGCGTCACCTCGTCATTGGCGCGCACCGTCACCTGAAGCTCAGCCGCATCGGAAATGATGTTGTGCTTGCTGCCCGCGTGGAAGGCCCCGACCGTGATGACGCCGGGGCTCAGCGGCGGGCGTTCGCGGCTGATCAGCCCTTGCAGGGCGATAACGATCTGGCTGCCGATATAGACCGGGTCCTTGCCCAGATGCGGCGACGCCCCGTGCGCGCCGACGCCATGCACGTGGATGTCGATGGAGTCGGACGAGGAATACTGGATGTTTTCCGAAGCGGCCACCTTGCCCGTCGGCATTTGCGAATTGACGTGGAAGGCCAGCGCGTAGTCGGGCTTGGGGAAGCGGGTATAGAGGCCGTCCTTCAGCATGGCCTTGGCGCCCATGACGCGTTCCTCACCCGGCTGGATGACCACCACGACCGTACCCTTCCATTGCGACTTGAGCCGCTGAAGCTGACGTACCGTGGCGACCATGGCCGTGATGTGCGTGTCGTGACCGCAGGCGTGCATGACGGGGTATTCAACGCCGTCCATGCCGACCTGCTTCGCGGTCGAAGCGTTGGCAAGGCCGGAGGCTTCCTTGACCGGCAGGCCGTCCATATCGGCGCGCAGCATGACGACCGGGCCGGGACCATTCCGGATCACCGCCACCACGCCCGTGCCCCCGACCTTTTCCGTTACCTCGGCCCCGGTGGCGCGCAGTTCCCTGGCCATACGCGCGGCGGTCTTGCTCTCCAGCATGGACAGTTCGGGGTTACGGTGGAACCAGTCCCACATAGCCCCCAGGTCCTTCTGATAGTCGGCGCGGATGGCGGCAACATAGTCCGGCTCGGCCAGAGCGGGCATAGATAACCCCATCAGGGCAGCGGTCAGTACGGGTAACAGGCGGCGCATGGACATCCCCTCAGAACAACAGATAAACTAGGCGGTGCGCCGTGCGCCTTGTCAAGGGCAGGTGCAGATGAGAAAAAGGCCCGGGGCACCACTCCCGGGCCTTTTTCGGCGACGCGGTGGTGTCAGATCAACACCGCGTCACCCCGAAGCCATCGCTGATAAAGGGGATAGATCAGGCGACGGCGTTCAAGCCTTTAACCTCTTTGGCGGTCAGGAGATCGGTACGGCTCCAGTCACCGAGGTCCAGCGTCCCCGGCACCGCCTGACGCGGTTTCAGCCAGTCGAGCAGGCCTTTTATGTCCGCCAGCCGCGCGTCTTCGGCCCCCAGCGCGGTGCTCTCAGGAATAAGGTCCCCATAGGCCCGCACCGCGTCCTCGGCCTCGACCTTGCCCTCTTCGGCAATGTGCGACAGGGCTTGCTTCGGGAAGCTGCGCGCCCAGTCGGCGGCCCCGGCCAGAGCCTGAACCAGCCGCGACACGATCGCCTCGTTGGCCTCCAGAAACGGGTAGTCGATGGTCAGGGTGCGCAGTTCGACCAGCCCCTTGAGCCGGGCATCGCTGCGGATATCCGCCGCCTCAAACGCATGGACGATTTTCAGGCCCGCCGTGCGCGCCAGCTCGATCCCCTTGGCACCGAACAGGAGACCGGCATCGGCCTGACCGCCCATAACGGCCTCGATTTCACGCCGGGCAATGTCGCCAAAAGGCGTAGAAGGATGCCCGGCAACGATATTAAAGAAGGTCACGTCGGCCGGTTTCAGACCGCTGACGTCCAGAATACTTTCCCAGGCGCGCAGTGAGCGCACCCGCGCCGGCGAAAAGCTGCCCGCTTCGCGCGGCAGGGCCAGCGTGCGCCCTTTGAGGTGGGCAAGGTCGCTGAGGGATGACCGCGCGGGCGCCACAACCAGCACCGTATGCCAGGTGTGCCCGATAGCCAGAAGCCGCGAACGCTCATTCAGGCCATAGGACCACAGGGCGGTGGCCGCATCGCCCTCGCGCACCAGATTGGCCAAGGAATGATCGAGATAGCCCTGCCGTACCGACGGCAACGAGGTTTCGCGCACCGAGACGAAATTGACCGGATCGCGTCGAAATTCCCGCTGCAACACGCCGCGATGCGCCAAAAGGCCCATGGCCGTCAGGGTCGGGCAACGCGCATACCACACCAGTTGCGACGGCATCTGTGACGATGCCGAAGGCGAAACGGTCGGCGAGGCAGACGGCCTGACGGACATGGGAAGTCACCTTCGTTGAGGGGTACAGGGAGACTGCACCGCGGGAGGCAGGATACGCCAGAAGCGCCCTTTATTCCTACTCAAATGATTTTATTTTGTCCAAACCGTTTTCGCATTTTAAGTGTGATAATTTCTCAATTCACAAATCAGAAAAGGTGATGAAGAGGGAGGCCCGCCCTCATCACCGACTCGATTGCTTTTAATTCAGACTCAGTGTCCGGTCGCCTGCCCGGCCAGCATATTGCCGATGCCGATGATCACGGTCGAGCCGACCAGCAGCGCGATACCGCCCCAGACCAGCGCCTTGGTTTTGGCCGAAGTCCCGGCCCATTCCTTCAGCGCGAAGCCCCACAGGGTCGAAAAGAGGATGATCGAGGCCATGTGCAGCGTCCACGACGAGAAGCCGTATTCGCCCATCTGGCTTTCACCCATGGTGTAGAAGAAGAACTGGAAATACCACAGCGTGCCGCCCAGCGCCGCCAGCAGATAGTTGATCAGCAGCGGAATCTTGCCCTTGTCTTCGGCAGATGCGCGCGGCTTGCCCACCCATTCGGAAGCCGATTTATTCTTGAGGATCAGATAGCCGGACCAGACCAGATTGGTGGTCAAACCACCCAGCAAAACCATGCACAGAACCGGCAGACCGACCCACAGGGGGCCTGTTCCGGCAGCGGCTGAGGCTTCGCGCACCGGCGCACCAGCGGCCAGGCCAAAGGCAAAACACGACGACATGATGCCGCAAAAGACTGCGACCAGCAGACCCTTGGTCAGGTTAAATTCTTTCAGGCTTTCAGAGACTTCGGTGACTTCCTTCTCCTTGGCGTGACCGGCGCGCGCCACCAGCACGATACCGCCCAGCACCACCAGCACCCCGAACAGCGTCACCTGCCCGCTCAGCGTCTGGATCAGGCCGATGATCTTGCCGCTGAAGATCGGTTCGCCCAATGTGCCGATTACCGTGGTCAGGCCCAGCGCCACCGCCATGCCAAGGCTCAGGCCCAGATAGCGCATGGTCAGGCCGAAGGTCAGGCCGCCAAAGCCCCACAACAGGCCCCAGAAGACGCACCAGAACCACGTGGTCGGGGACGCCCCGCCCAGCACGCCAAACAGGTCAGACGTCTGAAAATAGGCAAATATCCACGGCGCGATCAGCCACGAAAAAATGCCGCCGGTCAGCCAGAATATCTCCCACGACCACAGTCGGATCTTCTTATAGGGCACGTAGAAGGAGGCCGAGGCGAGACCGCCCAGCCAGTGAAAAAAGACGCCGATCAGCGGGTTGGGAGTCATAGGCGGACGCTTCCTTATGATTGATTTTGTCCGCTTATGCTAACTTCATGTCCCGATATACGCAATGCCGTTCTAAAAATTTCGCAAAGAGTCCTCAGCCCCAGAGTCATTGGCGATGACTCTGGGTATCAGACGGCGGCTTTCAACCCGCCATAGTGGGCGCTCAGCACCGAATGATAGGCGCTCAGCACGCCCTCAACATCTACGTCGCGGCAGACGGCCTGCACCGGCAGATCGTCCCAGGGCCCCGGCGGGAAGCTGCGGCCTTCTTCTTTCAGAATGGTCTGGCCGATGGCGATCCCGTCCGTCACGGCGCGGACCGTGCCGCGCGCATAGCCGAACAGGTGCGGCTCAAACACGGCGATGGCGGCGGCCACATCGTGCATGGCGCAGCCGGCAAAGCCATCGCGTTCGGTATAAAGCTTTTCGTAGCCACGCGAGATGTCGAACAGGAACTGCCCCGTTTCACCCGCCGTGCGGCCCAGATCACGCGCCGCTGCGGTGGACAGGATACATTGGGTGGTGACATCCAGACCGACGGCCCGGACAGGCCAGTTGGCCGTCAGCACCTTGTCCGCCGCGTGCGGGTCATTGATAATATTGGCTTCGGCCACCGGTGAGACATTGCCGCGACGCGGGCCCCAACCGAAGGCGCCGCCCATGATCACCACCTCCTTGACCAGACCGGTGATTTCGGGATCAAGGTCAAGCGCCAGAGCCAGATTGGTCAGTGGCCCGACCGCCAGCAGCGTCACTTCGCCCGGAAATTCGCGGATCAGCTCGACGATGCGTTGCGGCGCAAAGGTCGCCTGCGGGTCGGCATTAAATCCCTCAATCGCGCCGATATCGCCCAGACCGTCATAGCCATGCACGTGCGGCGCGGGCGTCGGCGCCGGCAGGACCAGCGGCGTATGCGCCCCGCGATAGACCGGCACGTCGATGCCGAAACGCTGCGTCAGATAGAGGGCATTGCGCGTGGTAATCTCCACCCCGCCATTGCCAAATACGGTCGTCAGCGCTAGCAACTCCGCCTGCGGCTGCGCCCCCAGATAGGCCAGCGCCATGGCGTCGTCGATGCCCGGATCGGTGTCGAAAATAATCTTCATCTTACTCATTTCGAAGGGTCTGCGCTCGTGTGGGTGTAGGTGCACAGTTCGGACTGCACCTGAAGGCACATGACGGTGCGGGTCGCATCCGACACGGCATCAGCGGCGCTGAGGCGCGCCTTGTCCTTATGCAGCGCCTCGACCTTGGGCAGGACGCCGGTGTAGCGATAGATATAGAGGGGGGTTTTGGTGACCTTGGCCGCGCGCACCATATTGTCGATATTGCGCTGGCTATCATCGACAAAATAGACGGCATCGAACCTACCCAGGCTGCCCATCAACAGCAGGAGCATAATGCCCTTGTCCTGACCGGCGACCATCATGACGCCGTCCTGA
>NZ_JAIWNX010000133.1 GCF_020217185.1 Asticcacaulis sp. | reverse complement strand
ACCGTCACATCCTTATAGGCGGCGTTGCTCAGCGTGACCTTCAGCGCCGCTCCTGCCGCGCGGATTTCGCTGTCGCGCAGACGCCCCCGCCGGGTGCACAGGGGTTTGGCACAATCGGGCGCTTTCGACAGGTCATAACCCGCCCGCGACAGGGCGCGTTCGGTCTGCCCGCGCAGGTTCGGATCGCGCGCCGTCAGGGCATAGACGGGAATCCCGGCGTCCTGAAGCCCGGCCAGCACCGCCGGGCCGTCGGCCTGAGTCGGCACCATGTTCGTCACCTGATACCACAGGGCCTGTTCGTAAAAGATCGGCTCGTAATCCGGCGTCTGGCCCGCCGGGGTGCGCGCCTTGATAGCCGCCATGCGCTCCGAAAGCCAGGCCTCGGACCCCAGATCCTGCGGCATGGTCAGGATGGTGTCGTCGATATCGACCACGAACAGCACGCGCTTTTTGGCGGCCTGATCGGCCAGTGCCAGATCAGCGGCGCTACGCAGGTCAGAGGTCGTATAGAAGCCTTCTGCCGGTACGGGCGGATGCTCAGCCGCCGCAAAGGCCTGCCCCGAAAGGGTGGTGGTGCTGAGGGCCAGAGCGGCCAGCGCAGCCGCAAGAGTTGGGAAACGCATGGGATTTCCTGAAAATGAGTAGCCGGAGCGCCCTGCCCTGACTTGGCAAAACGCACGGATCAGGCTTAGATCAGCGCCGTGTTTGTCGCAAGGCAAACTGCCTATAGACATCGTTTATAGACCGATTTGTGAAACGTTTAATTACCTGCCTCGCTGCCGGTGTCAACCAAAGGGATTGTCGTGAGCGCCTCCATTCTCGTCCTCGGCTCGATCAATGTGGACTTCTTTATCCGGGTCGATGCCCTGCCCAAACCCAATGAGACGATTATGGGCCACGACACGGCGGTGGCCATGGGCGGTAAGGGGCTCAATCAGGCAGTGGCGGCGGCGCAGGCCGGTGTCGAAACGCGCATGGTCGGTGCCGTGGGCGACGACAATTTCGGTGGCATGGCGCGCGATTTCCTCAAAAAGCGTGGCGTGGATGAGGCCTCAGTGGTGGTGCTGGACGGTGTCGGCACCGGCATGGCCAATATCCTTGTCGCGCCCGATGGTCAGAACATGATCGTCGTTTCCTCAGCGGCCAATGCCCACCTGACACCCGCCCATGCCGAAGCCGTCGAGGCGCTGATCGCTTCCGCCGGGGCGCTGGTGGTTCAGCTTGAAACGCCGCTCGATACGCTGAAAGCCGCGCTGGAAATCGCCACGGCGAACGGGGTGAAGACCATTCTCAACCCGGCCCCGGTCGATAACGGCGTCTTTGACCTCCTGCCCCTGTGCGAGGTGGTGACGCCCAATGAAACGGAACTGGCCAAACTGACCGGCATAGACGGACAGGACGATGAGTCGCTGATCCGTGCCATGCAGACCCTGCGCGCGCATGGGGCGGAAACCGTTATCACGACGCTGGGGGCCAATGGCTGCGCCGGTCTGATCGACGGTGAACTGGTCCGCCTGTCGGCCTTCACGGTTGAAGCGGTGGATGCGGTGGGTGCCGGTGACGTGTTCAATGGCGCGCTGGCTGCACGGCTGGTCCTTGGCGACGACTACGTGTCGGCCATGCGCTACGCCTCGGCAGCCTCGGCTATTTCGGTCACGCGCCGCTCGGCCGATGCTGCCCCGACGGCGGCGGAGGTAGAGGTGTTTCTGCGCGAGCGGGCCTGATCTCTACTTTATAAGGTACGACTCGTGAAACGCGCGACGGGTCGCGGTGCGCTGCGGATAGCCACCGACGTCGGTTTCACTGTTGATAATGCGCCCCTTGCCCGCCTGCGCCTCCGCAATAATGCGGGCGTCGATCGGATCGCGCGCCCACGGTCGTGCGCCGACATGGCGATAAACATGGCTTTCGATGTCGGCGGCGGGCCGTAAGGTTAAGCCCTGCGGCCACAGGCTTTCCCTGGGCACGGCGCGAATCCACGCCTTGGGGCGATAGGGGGCAGTGTCTTCATAGCCATCCGACCGCGCCTGATAGTAGGCGATCATCGGGGCCGGGCGGCCATCGGCATAGGTGGCGATATTGTCAGCGGCGTGCAGATCGAGGTCACCGGCCCCGCCGAATTTCAGCAAACCCAGATCGGGCCGCGTATTGACGCCCCCGCGCATCACATTGCCGCGCAGCAGAAGCTTACCGGCGATGGGTTCCCGGCCCTTCCACTGGTCCTCCACCAACGTATATTGCGCGCAGGCCGAGCCGGGGTTGACGAAGACATTGTTGACCACGACCGCCTGCGCCCCGCCCTTGATCAGCGGATGGCGCTCATTGTTGTGGGCATAGAGATTGCCCATCAACAGCGCCCCCGTCACATTGTCATGCAGCAAAGAGCCCATCGAATGCGGACCTTTGGCGTGGCTGGCGTGATGAAGACTTTCGCCGATCAGATTGTTTCTGAACACAATAGTGTGTGACGTGTTGCGCCGCCAATCGTCCGGTGTTGCCCCCTCAAAGCGCGGCCCTGAGGCCGACAGGGCCTCATCCACCGCCCAGGTAAAGCTGCACTGGTCGATCAGGACGTCGTGCGCCGCCGTGCAGGACAGGCCGTCCGGCTCAAAGCCTGAGCGCTCCGGCATACCGGCGGTGCCGGGGCGCACGGCGATGTGCCGGATGACCACATGATGGCTCTGGACGCTGATCCCGCCCCGGATCAGGGTAATCCCCGGCGCCGGTGCGGTTTCCCCGGCAAGGGTGAGGTACGGCTCACGGATGACCAGAGTGGTTTTATTGAGGTCAATCACCCCGCCGACTTCAAACACCACAAGACGCGGACCTTTGGCGTCAAGCGCCGCCTTCAGCGATCCCGGCCCTTCCGCATCAAGAGTCGTCACACGGATCAGCGCAGGCCTTTGCGCGCTCTGTGCAGGAAAGGCTGCGGCGCTGATCAGGCCGCTCAGAATCGCCCGGCGATGAAGACGATGTGGCATTATGTTTTCCCTGTTTCGTTTTTTCCCCGCCGTCTTTGGCCGGAGTTCACGACATTCTACGGTCAGGGTAATCGGTTTCCGTTGCCTGCGGCAGCCTCAAACTGTGGGTGATTCCAAAAACGCAAACGGCGTTTATAAAATCGATTGCAGTTATCTCAATTTTGACACGAAGCGCGCGCATTCCGCGCCGGTATCCCCTTTCGGGCAACGCGACCCCATTTTTTTTTGAAGCGTGCGTTAAGATGAAAACACCGGTCTTTTATGATCCGTCAGGCAAGCGCAACAAGGCCACGCTGATGGGCGTGATCGCGCTGGCGGCGGCCGCTACCCTTTTGTTTCTGGGCCTGATCCTGTCGGTCCTGTCTGTGCCGGTGCCGCGTCAGCTTGATCTGCATATGGAGGCCTCGCACGCGTCGCGCTGGACCTTCCAGACCCACGATGCGCGCCATCCGCATCGCTTTCGCAATCTAACCCGCCACGCGGATACGCCTCAAAAAATCATCGGCTTTTACGTACCTTGGGACGACGGTAGCCGCGCCGCCTTTGAGTCCCACGCCAGCGATATGGACGTGGTGATCGGGGCCTTTGCCAGCGTCTCTGGCCTGCAAAACACCTTCAACTATCAGCCGGATGTGCGTTTTCATAAGGTGTTGGCGGCCGCCAAAAAGCCGCCCGTCCTGCTGACCATGGTGCAGAACACCTCGCTCAAAGGCTTTGAACGCGAAAACACGCATCGCCTGCTGACCAATGTCGCCGCCCGGACGCAACTGCTGGCGCAGATCGAAGACACGCTGAGACAGGAAAAATCAGGCGGCGTTGTTTTCGACTTTGAAAATCTGGAACCCGCCGCCCTCAAACCCTATCTCGCTCTTTTGAAAGAGGCCCGCGCGCGTCTGGGGGCCAGGGGATATTCCGTCACCGCCACCGTGCCGGTCGATGACCCCGACTGGAACCTGTCGGCCTTTGCGCAGGTGACCGACAAGCTGTTCCTGATGGTCTATGATCAGCATTCTATGGTCGATGAGGCGGGCCCGATCGCCGCTCAGGACTGGTTCGAGGGGCGTCTGGCGGCTTCTATGAAGGCCGTCCCGGCGGATAAGGCCATCGTCTGTATCGGCAACTACGCCTACGACTGGTCGAAATTCGGCACCACAGTCCTGACGTTGGGCGATGCCTGGCTGATCGCCCACGATTCCGAAGCCCCCGTCGCCTTTGACCGCGCAACCGGCAACAGCGGCTTTGCCTATCAGGAGAACGGCGTCAATCACGAAGTGTGGATGCTCGATGCGGTCAGCGCGTGGAATCAACTGCTGGCGGTTCACGCCACCGATGCCTATGGCGTCGCCCTTTGGCGTCTGGGCTCCGAAGACCCTGGCATCTGGCAGGATTTTGCGCATTTTCAGGGCCAGACCACGCCTGATCTGACGACGCTAAAACCGGCGGGCAATGTCGATGTCGAAGGCGCGGGCGAAATCCTGCGCATCAGCGCCCCCCCGACCTTTGGGCACCGCACAGTCCAGTTTGACACCCAGCGCATGGCGCAAAATCAGGTCTATCAGACCCTGCCCACCCCCTATGTGGTGCGCCGTACCGGCTTCAAACCCGGTTATATCGCCCTCACCTTCGACGATGGCCCCGACCCGAAGTGGACGCCCAAGGTGCTGCAAATCCTGAAGGCCGAACACGTCCCGGCGACCTTCTTCGTGATTGGGGAAAAGGCGCTGGGTCACCCCTTCCTGCTCAAGACCATGCTGGCTGAGGGCAACGAACTCGGCAACCACACCTATACCCACCCCAATATGGCCAATATCCCCGCCGAATGGGCCAGGGTGGAACTGAACTCGACGCAGCGCGTGGTCGAAGCCTATACGGGGCGCTCGCTGCGCTGGCTGCGCGCCCCCTATTTCGGGGACGCGGAACCCACGACCGAAAACGAACTGGCCCCTGCCCTGCTGGGGCAGCAGATGGGCTATACCAGCGTCGGTTTGCACGTTGATTCCGAAGACTGGCAAAAGCCGGGCGTGCAGGCCATCATCGACAATGTCCTGAAAGGCGTCGCGGACGGGGCCGCCAGTGCCGCGTCCGAGGCCTGCAAAGAAGACGTCAACAACTGCCGCTCAGGTCAGATCGTGCTGATGCACGATTCCGGCGGTGATCGTCAGCAGACGATTGACGCCCTGCCGCACATCATCCGGGCCCTGAAGGCGCAAGGCTATAAGTTCACGACCGTGAGCGGCCTGACTGACCTGCCGGCGGCGCAGGCCATGCCCGCCCTGTCGGGGAGTGATCTGGCCGCCGTGCGCTTCGATGTCGGCGTGTTCATGCTGCTGGCCTGGGGGGCGATTGGCCTGCAATGGCTGTTTATCGCCGCCATAGTTCTGGGGGTTTTGCGCGCCATCATCCTCAGCGTTATGGCCATCTGGGCCGACTATAGCGGCCATATGGACCCGCCGACCGAAACCGATGATGGCCGTATCGCCGACTTTGTCCATGCGCGGCAGGTCAGCGTCATCATCCCCGCCTTTAACGAAGCCCGCGTCATCGAAGCCTCGGTGCGTCGCGTCCTGACCAGCGTCGATGTCGATATCGAAGTCGTCGTGGTCGATGACGGCTCAAAAGACGAGACCAGCGCCATCGTGGCGCGCGCCTTTGCGGACGAACCGCGCGTCACCCTGATCACTCAGGCCAATGCCGGCAAGGCGACCGCGGTCAATAACGGTATCGCCAGAGCCAAAGGCGAAATCATCATTGCGCTCGATGCCGATACGCAGTTCGAACCGGAAACCATTGCGCGACTGGTGCGCTGGTTCATCCGGCCTGAGATCGGCGCGGTGGCAGGCAATGCCAAGGTCGGTAACCGCTTTAACTTCGTGACCCGCTGGCAGGGCGTGGAGTATGTGACGGCGCAGAATCTGGAACGCTCGGCGCTGGCCACCTTCGGCGCTATGATGGTGGTGCCGGGCGCGGTCGGGGCGTGGCGGCGTTCGGCGCTCGAAGAGGTCGGCGGCTATCCGCACGACACGCTGGCTGAGGATCAGGACCTGACCATTGCCATTCAGCGCCGTGGCTGGGCCGTGGCCTATGATCAGGACGCCGTGGCGTGGACCGAAGCGCCGGAAAGTTTCGCCGCCCTGATCAAACAGCGCTACCGCTGGGCCTTCGGCACGCTGCAATGCCTGTGGAAGCACCGCCGCATCCTCAAAGAGGGCAAGCCCAAGGGGCTGGCGCGTATCGGTCTGCCGCAGGCGTGGATTTTCCAGATCGGCTTTTCGGTGATTTCCCCGCTGATTGATCTGGCCCTGCTGATCAATATTGCCGCCACCGCCTGGACGATCAGTCAGCACGGACTGAACCAGACCGATGGCACGCTGGAGCGTATGCTGATCTACTGGACGGTGTTTGTGGCCATCGACGCCCTGTGCGGCTGGATCGCCTACATGCTGGAGCCGCGCGAAAAGCGCTACCCCGTCTTCTGGCTGCTGTCGCAACGCTTCGTCTATCGTCAGATCATGTACTATGTGGTGCTGAAGGCGCTGGCCTCGGCCGGGCGCGGGCTGGCGGTCGGCTGGGGCAAGCTGGAGCGCAGCGGGCGCGTCGCCCCGGCGTCAACCCCGCAGCCTTAGAGCGGATTTCGTTCAGGTTGAACCGAAACTCCGCTCTCATGCTTTGTTTTATCCCGCATTTGATTCCGAAACGAAGTTCGGCGAAGCCAAAACCGTTGCACACTTTTCGGAATGCGCTCTAAACCGCCCTCAGTTGCGGCGGCTGTCCGGCGCAGGGCAGGACTGTTGGCAGGTCACGTCCGACGGCCGCGCTGACCGGCAGGCCGTGGCCGCGTTGCGCCATCAGCTCCATCAGATGGCGGGCGGCCGCATAAAGGTCGTGTGACGGTTCCGCCCCCATCACAAACCGCGCCTGAGCGGTAAAGCGGTCCACCTCCTGCGTCTGCGCGTGGGTGAGCAGGCTCAGAAGCATCTCCTCGTCACGGGTCAGGGCGATCAGGCCCGGACGTCCGATCTCCAGCCGACGCCGACCTTTGGCCAGGGCCAGAAGCCAGCCGTGAAAGGCTTTCAGCCCTTCGGACGGCTCCGGACCAAAGGCGTGCGCGAACTCACGCTGCAACAGACGACACTGAGGCGAGCAGGCCACCGAGGTGCGCAGCGCCCAGGTCAGAAAGTGCTCGGCATAGCGCAACCGACGAAGATCACGCCCCCTGTCTGAAGCCACCTGTGCCATGAGAAAACCGCCTCCTGTACGGATTAACAATTGCGAATAATTCTCATTAGCATTATTGAGAACGAGTCGCAAATTGAAATCTCTATGGGAGTAAGACCGATGAACCCACGTCTCGAAGACCTGTTATCAGAACCCATCGTACAGTTATTGATGGCGCGAGACGGCGTGTCGCCCGATGGGTTGAGAGGCCTTATGCGACGGGTGGCCTTGCGGCGGTCAGGCGCTCCAGACACGCCTGCAACTCATCCGGCCTGAAAGGCTTGGAGAGGTACGCATCCATACCGGCCAGCAAACAGGCCTCGCGGTCGCCACTGAGGGCGTGCGCGGTCAGGGCGACAATGGGCACCGCCGTGCGCCCGGTTTCGCGCTCCAGCGCCCGGATGCGGCGGGTGGCCTCGTAGCCATCCATCTCCGGCATCTGAAGGTCCATCAGGATCAGGCCGTAACGCCCGGCCTGATAAGTCTCAATCGCTTCGCGGCCATTTTCGGCGCGGTCGTGGGCATAGCCCATCTGTTCAAGGAACAGGCTGGCCACCAGCGCGTTGGCGGGATTATCTTCCACCACAAGAATGCGGATCGGCCCCTCACCTGTCTGCGTCAGTGGCGACAGGTTCAACGGAGAGGCCGGGTAGGGTTTGGCCATACGGATGACTTCAAAGCGTTTTTCAGGGTGCAGACTGACCATTAAAAGCCAGTCCGCCCAAAGTGATCACGCCCCTGATAAGTTTTCCATTCGGAGCGACTCAGCCGTGTTTCGCCTTCCAGGCGACATAGGCCTTGAGCGCGCTTTGCGGCCCACTGCCAAACCACGAATAGCCGCGGCGGCGTTCCGGCTCCACATCATTAATCGTATCGTGCAGGGTCTTGGTACGGTTACCGAAGATGGGCTTCATCGTTTTGAGATCGTAATAGCGCGCCCAGATCGGTCCGGCGCCCGGCTTATCGACCAGCAGACGGTCCTTGCCATCCGGCGTCTTCTCAAAGGCCTTGCCTTCGATCTTTGTGGCCTCCAGTGTCGCGACCCCGGCCACAATCGCCGCCTTCATCTCAGCCGACGGGTTGGGCTGCTTCATCAGATAGACCAGCAGTGATCCGCTTTCCGACGAACTCAACGATGGCATCTCGTAATTGCGCGCCGATGAGGGCGTCAGGGTCAGGGCATCGTATTGCTGCGCCCACATGGTCAGTTTACCGTCGATCACCACCTGCGATTTGAGGAAGACGGCCAGCGCACGTTGTTCCGCCGCCAGCAGGCGTGTACGCAGGTCGCCCGGCAGGAAGGCAAAGCCCGTCTCGCCACGCCCGGCATCGCCCACCAGGCGCGACACCGAGATCATGGCGTTGTCATTCAGCGTCATGGCATCGTGATAGCCCCCCATCAGCGGCCACACCTGCGGCCAGCCGCCATTCGGGAACTGCGCATTAAGCAGGTAGGTCAGGCCACGGATCGCGGCGTCACGATAGCGCACGTCCTGTGTGGCGTTAAAGGCCAGCGCCAGAAACCGCGTCTCGCTTATCGTGGCCCCGTTGTCGATGGTCCCGACATAGCTCCAGCCGGGAACGGTCGGCGCGTCGAAATCACCGGCAGGCTTGGTTTGAAGGCTGTTCCCGGCGACAAAATGCTGCCCCTTCGCGCGCGGCTCGCTGTCGTGCGGCTGGTTCTTGCCCCAGCCGCCGGCGGGCGTCTGGAAACTGACGATATTGTCGGCGACCTTGCGGCCTTCTGCCGAGGCATACCATTCAACAGGTTTATCGAGCGGCATGGTCTTTTCACCGTCGCCGGTTTTGGGGTCCGCCGGGATTATGCTCAGCCCCTTGCGCTCGGCCATCAAAGCGGCCTGATCGGCGGCCAGTTGCGCCTGTGATCGCGTCAGATAGTCGAGCCACGCCGCCTGCTCCGCTGCGGGCGCGATGGCCTTGATGCGCTCAGGGCTGAGCGGTGGGAACGGCGTATTGACACCGATCTGGGCCGCCTGCGCCAGCAAAGGCGCGGCAAAGGGCAAGGTGACAAGGCTGGCGAGCAAGGTACGGCGGTGCATGGCATTTCCCCGGAGATATAGAATGATGTCTGTTCTGGTTGGGCCTATATGATACCGGTGTCAAACGTGTGGCAAGCCGAAATCCGTCGCTCTGTGCAAGTTTGATTTTACTCAGACAAATGACGGACTATAGTCCAAGAAAACACAACAGGAGTGAGTCATGCAGGGATGGACGCGACGCGGCATAACGGCCGCAGGACTGGGGATGGCTGTAGGCGCGACCGCTGCCAAGGCCGTGACGCCTGATTCTATATCCGCGACCCCCTTCCCGCTGTCGCAGGTGCGGCTAAAGCCGTCGATCTTCCTGACCTCCATTGAGGCCAACCAGCGCTATCTTCTGTCGCTGTCGCCCGACCGTTTTCTGCACAATTTCCGCAAAGGCACGGGGCTGGAGCCCAGGGGCGAGGTCTATGGCGGCTGGGAAGCGCGCGGCATTGCGGGCCACAGCCTGGGCCATTACCTGTCCGCCGTGTCGCTGATGTACGCGCAGACCGGCAAACCCGAATTTCGCGACCGCGCCGCCTATGTGCTAAGCGAACTGAAGACCATTCAGGCCAAACAGGGCGACGGCTATGCGGGCGGCACGACCGTGGGGCGCAACGGTCAGGAAGTGGACGGCAAGATCGTCTATGAGGAACTGCGCAAGGGCGACATCCGCACCTCCGGATTTGATCTGAACGGCGGCTGGGTGCCGCTTTACACCTATCACAAGGTGTTTGCCGGGACGCTCGACGCGCATCAGCA
>NZ_JAIWNX010000124.1 GCF_020217185.1 Asticcacaulis sp. | reverse complement strand
CGCGCCGCGCCAGGGCGGGCGTCGGCCACATGCCGTTATAGCCCCAATAGCCCCATGAAATCGCGGAATAGAGTTTGATGCGTTTGCCATTCAGCCGCAAAAGCGCATTGGTGCCGATCCCTTCGACAGCAAACCAGCGAAAGCCAAAACGCACGGTCTTTGATGACAGGCCGGTCTTACCCTTCCAGTCGAAGCGCATATGGTAGAGGTGGCGATTTTCCAGGTCCCACAGCTTCGCATCAGGGGCGTGAAGATCATAGACCAGCGTCGCTACGCCGTTTTCGATCTTGGCACTTTTTAAAGCGGTTTTGACTTTAACCGACTTTCCGTCCGGGCCTTGCAACCGGACAGAAGCGCGTTTGGCGAGGCCCTCCGCGCTGATTTTGTCCGTCAACCGCACCTGCATATGGGCGGTGACTTTACGGGGCTCAGGCGTATTGAGCACCCATGCGTCCTCGATATGGCTGTCCAGCGGATGTACGCTGAGGGTCATGCCGCGGTCCAGCCCGCCAAACCCGTGCGAAGCAAACAGCTTAAGCTTACCCCACATCATGGTGGTGGAATCGCGCCAGTCGTAGCGTCCACCCGGATTGGTAATGCGGATGGCCAGACGGTTGGTCCCGCCGGGAGCCATGGCACTGGTCAGATCGCAATCGAACGGCTGTTCGGAGAGGATCGAATACCCAACCAGCTTTTCATTGAGGAACACCTCGGCGCGCAACCGCGCCCCCCGGATATGCAACAGAACGCGCTGGCCCTTGGCTGAGGCAGGAATAGTGATCTCTCGCCACCACCACGACACACCTCGATAAGCGCCGTTTTGCGGCACCGGATCGTCTTCGGCATAGCGGTATTCATCGCCCGTATAGGGCCGCAATCCAAAGCGGCCCCAGAAGTGCTGCTCAACCGTGGCCGGCAGGGTAACCGTGGCTTCGGGGGTCAGCGCCCCCCACCCTCCGGTCGGTGGATTGACCGGAAGGGTCTTCAGGTCCGCCTGCGCCGGCAGATAGATGACATCGTCCTTATAGGGAGCTTTTTCGTCGATCCACAGGCTCCAGCCCTCGTCGGGTACACCCCACGCAGATGTCTCCGCGCCTGCTGAGGGGGCCGCCACAGCAGCGGCGGCACCACTCGCGGCGGTAACGGTGAGAAAATTACGGCGATGGAGTTGGGTCATGGTTCACTCAGGAGCTCCCTCTTGCGGGTTCGCGAACAGAGGGTGGGAAAAGGTCGTTATTGAATCCAGTTACGATCGGGGAACACGCTCTCCAGCCGCCATTTTGCGGCCTGATCGGCGGTTAACCGCTTCGCCCAGAAGACCCGCTGGCTGACATCCGCGCCGGGTCCACTGGAATTGTATTCGGCAAAGTGCGCCGTGGCGTAGGTCTCGGTCTTGCCCGGCGTCCATTCGCGCCAGCCTTCCGGATGAATACGCCCGTCGATGCGCGTATCAAGGAAAATGACCTGCGCATAGGGTCGCCACGCCCGCCCGAAATAGTAACTCCCCTCGCCTGCCGTGGTAAGGCGACAATGATCGAACACATAGGCCGTGGTTTCGCTGTCGGCCGTGCGACTGTGGGCCGTGATGAAGGCGCCGTTCCGCTCAATGATATGCAGATGGCAGCGATCAAAGAAGGCCAGAGCATTGCCGAAGATGAAATCGACATGCCCTTCGATGTAGCAATCCTTATAGTACTGGCGGCTTGGGAGGGTCGGTTTTTTTGATGCCGCATAGAGGGTGTCCTGCGCCCCCAGTAGCCGGACATTGCGCAAAACCGCGCGGTCAGCGCTTATCGATAAGGCCACGGCCTGAGAGGGATTGTCCGGCTGAGTGAGGTGGTAATCGTTCTGGATCGTCAGGTTGCTGGCGCGGAAGCCATCGCCACTGACGGTAAACGACGCCGACTTGCCCGTGCCCCCGGCCATCTTCGCGCTATCGCCCCAGACAATGACCACGTCTTCCGGCTTTTTGCCCTTCCCGACCAGATGCACGCCCGGCTTCGACAGGCTGAGTTTTTCGCGGTAGGTCCCCGGCGCAATCTCAACCACGCCTCCCGCATCAGGCAGAGCCGCAAAGGCCTCAGCCAGAGTCTTGTATTGCGTCGGTACACGCACAATCGCCTGCGCCTGTGCGAAAACCGGGTGGGCTGCGATCAAGACCAGCCCGCCCGCCCCGCAGAACAGTCGGCGATTCAGCATGGGTCGTTTTGCGCTCATCAGCGTTTCCTCAAAAAATGCTGTTCAAATGTAAGACTGGAGCTGTTCAAGGAATGAGGTCCCGTTTCAGTTCCGGAACCGCGCGCGCCAGCTCATAGGCAACGATTTTGGAAAAAAAGTCTGCACCCTCTCTGCCCAGATGCGTGTAGTCGAAACTCAGCTTTGCCTGCCCCAGAGGCTCTTGGGCATTGCGTATCTGCTCTTCGGTAAGCGGGGTCTGAGCCGGTGCCGCAGGCACGCCTGTGGACCCGGAAATCGTCGTCCCCGTTTTGCCCGCTTCCAGTACTTCCGGGCTGGGCGGCTTTTGCGCAAATCGCATGGCGGCCACGGGACCCATTGCCTGAACCTCGCTTTGTGAGCGCGCGTAAAGATCCACAAGGGGTACGTCCAGTTCCGCCGCCACCTTGCGCGTGGCGGCGGCCCACGGAGCCAGATCGGTCTCCAGCACGCCATTTTTGAACCCGCGACGCGTCAGGGGCGTCACCAGCACCGGTATAGCCCCGGCCGCACGGGCTTCATTGACGTAGCGCTTCAAAAGCTGCGGAAATTCGTTTTCGAGGTCTGTGGAACGGCCGGGTTTACCCGGTTGATCATTATGGCCAAACTGAATGAGGACGTAGGTTTTTGAAAAACCGCCGCTTTTCATTTCAGACAGAGCAATATCCCAAGAGCCTTCGGCAATATAGTTGAAGGTCGAACGCCCGCCTCTGGCCAGGTTTATACAGGCCACGAATGAGCTTAGGTGATGGCCGCAAAAACTGGGCCCCCAGCCCCCCAGAACCGCCGTAGTGGAATCGCCGACCAGAATGACCTTTTTGGCATTGATCTTCTTGATCTGGGCACGGGCTTCAATGTCCTGTGGCGACAGATTGGGTGTGGTCTGCGAAAGGGCCGGCGCGGCTAACAGGCTGAGCGCGAGCATCGCTGAGCCAAAGGCAATGGACTTTTTCATACCGGAGGCAGGCACAGTCATGGTGAGCATTTCTCTCATGAGATTTTTTTCTTCTCCCGGCGTTACAGCGCCCGGTAGCGGAAGTTGCGAAAGCGTGCCTCGCCCTGCCCGGCGGCGTAGAAGCCCGGTTTGAGCATCAGGAAGCCGCCGCGCACATTGTGGTGATAGCCTGACACCTCCATGCCGCGGTCAAAACGCCGCCAGGTCTGACCATCAGACGAGGTGTCAAAGGTCACAATATGCCGGTCGTTGCGCAGGCGCATGAACATCCGGCGGCCGTGCGGATTGGCCGGACGCCCGCGTTCGATGCCATACTGATGCGTGACGAAGTTTTTGCCATCAAACCCCAGACCGCAATAGAGTTTGGTGTCATAGAACAGCAGCAGGCCGGCGCGCACGCCCTCGTCGATCTCGATATCCATCTCGATCTCATAGGCGGGATCACCGACTATGGTGATCAGCGGCGCGCCGGAGCTGGGCGCTTCACCCACCGCCCTGAGATGCAGCACACCGTTTTCGCGGCGGATACGGCTTTTCTCGTCCGGCGACGGGTTAAAGAAGTTCCACTGGATGCCGTACTTATCCGTCGTAAAGTCGTCCGACAGGGCAAACCCGTGCGAAGGCTGAAACCCATGCGGTTTGCCACCCTTGGGCTTCTTTATGGGCTGCGACAGGTCCCCGCCGCCGAAATCAAACCAACCGTCCTTTGACCACGTTACCGGGGCCAGCAGGGTCTGCCGCCCCAGCGTCCAGAAGCCGTTTTCATAGCCGTGATAGACGCCCCACCAGTCGCCCGCCGGTCCTTCGACCAGCGTGGCGTGGCCGCGCGACCACCACTTTTCTTCCGCGGACGTCGTGCGTACCAGCGGATTGCGCGGGTGGTGTTCCCACGGCCCGTTGATCGATTTCGAGCGCGCCGCAATGACCATGTGCCCGGTCGGCGGGCCAGCCGTGCCCCCGACAGCCAGGATCATGTAATAATACTGACCGTGCCGCGTGATCTTTGGCCCTTCCGGGGCAAAGCCTTCAACGATCCAGTCGGACGGATAGCGCCACGGATCATAGACGTGCTCGACCTCACCGGCTTTCGACAGACCGTCGTCCGACAGCCGCACGCGATCACCGCCCGACAGGAACAACCAGCGCGACCCGTCTTCGCCCACCGCATGGCCGGGGTCGATATGGTTGGGCAGGTCGAGGTCGATCGGCTCGGACCACGGCCCCTCGATACGGTCGGCCCAGATCACCCATGAGGTGGTCTTGGAGCCCGGTGCCGAGGTCCTCTTGGTCGGGATGTACAGATAATAACGCCTCTTGTGCTTGCACAGTTCCGGAGCCCAGACCGAGCCGATATTGCGGGTCAGAGCCGGACCGATGGGACGCCAGTTGACGAGGTCCTTCGAATGCCAGATCACCAGACCCGGATAGGCATCGAAGGTTGAAAACGTCATATAGTAATCGTCACCGTCCTTCAGGATCGACGGATCGGGATGGTCCCCAGCCATGATCGGGTTGAGGAAGGTGCCGTCACCCAGATCCGGCTGACGCTGGCCCTCAATGCCCTTAGGCCATGTCGCAGGCTTGGCCTGCGGGGCGGCCGCCACCGCTCCGGGCGCACCGAACAGGAATGCGCCGAGGCCGAGAGCCTTCATTGTGTTACGCCGGGTACTGATCATTTTCACCTTCCTTCCCGCTCGACAGGGACATGGCCGAAGCCTCAAGGGCACGCGTTTGATTTGCTTAGCGGTGTATTACGCCCACCTCACCCTTACGGCTTTGCCAAACAGGGTTGACCTCTGTTGGTCCACACCACGTTAGGGCGATATGTCGAAAAGTGTGAGCGGCTTTCGACAAAATATCTCGACAAAACAGAAATTTAGAGCGGGATGACGCTTCGATTTAAAATCATCCCGCTCTGGCATCCCGTTCACGGATATTGAACCAGAGACGAAAAAAGGGCAGGCGATAAGGTTATCTTACACCTGCCCTGTACAAACGAGGGGGCTCAGGTTTCCCTCAGATGTCAGTTGAAAGGTGCCGCCACAGGGAGTGTAAACGGCACCCGTATTTACAAACGCAGAAAAAAACGCGTCGCCTGAGCCTGAACAGAGCGATCCCTGCGAACAGGGATAGCCGCCGAATTTAGTACTTGTACCGCACGCCCAGCGTCAGTTGACGGCCGGTCGAGCCGTACTGGCTGACCACGGTCTGGCTGGTGGCGCCATAACCGAAACGGTTGGTCGTTTCATTGGTCATGTTCAGACCTTCGAGCGTGATGGTCAGACGCTTGGTCGGCTTGTAGCTCATCGAGAAGTCAACGTTTTGCGTCGGCAAAGAGCCAGCAAAATCGTTGATCAGCGGCGAGTTACAGGGGGTACCATCGCTGTTCAGGCCCGGCGAACACGAACCCGCGGCCAACGGATAGGTGGTGTAATAGCCTTCGCGCTTGGCCATCGAGACGCGGGCGCTGAACATATCCGTTTCATAGTAGAGGGTCAGGTTGATGGCGTCGGGTGACGCCCCCAGCCACGGCCCGTTACCAAAGGTCGGGGCCACGGTCGCGGTGCCGGGGTCCAGAATATAGGTTAGCTTGGAATCGATATGCGTCATGTTGAACTGCACACCGGTGTTTTTGAGAATCCACGGCAGGAAGGTGAAGTCCTGCTGATAGCTGAATTCCCAGCCTTCCAGCGTGCCGCCGGGCGCATCGCGGAACTGACGCGCTGTCGCTTCGCCATTGGCGTCAATATAGGCCAGTCGCGCATTGTCCGCGATCGACCCGGTATTGAACTGAAGCTTCAGGGTCGCCAGATCCTCCGCCGACAGGAAGTTCGACAGCGGAGCCGAGAACAGAACCGTCTGCGGATAGGAAGCGATGTCCTTTTTGAATACCGCCATCGACAGCAGCCCACCCTTGGCGAAGTACCATTCCGCCGACAGGTCGTAGGTCTTGCCGCGGAAGGGTTGCAGCTTCGGGTTACCGATGGTCAAGGTCGCGCCCGTAACACCTCCCGTGGTGGGGATGCTGATGGCGGTGATGGACGGCGACAGATTGCCCAGAAGCGGACGCGCCATCACCTTGGCCGCAGCGGCGCGCAGATAGACGTTCGGGACGACCTGCCAGGCCACGTTAAACGAAGGCAGTGTGTCGGTATATTCGTTGCGCCCGGTGATTGGACGCCCACCCGAAGTGTTGCCGTAGGAAGTCAGGTCCGTCTTGACCTGACGCACGCCGATATTACCGAAGACGTTGCCGCCCAACACATCGTAGTCGAAGTTGAGTTGCAGATAGCCGCCTTCGCTGCGCTCCTGCACCTTGAAGTTTTCGCGGCCACCGTTGCGCTTGCCGTGAATGCGCCAGTCGCCCCACTTGTTGATACAGTTACAGGTGAAGTCGAACACCGAATTGAAGCCTTCGATGGACGGGGCGAAAAACGAGGTCGTCGTACCGCCCGGCACATCCAGCCCCTGCCCGAACTGAACTACGCGGCCTAGAGACGCCACAGAGACCTTGGCTTCCTTTTCGGTCGGGTTGAGCAGGTCGCTTTCCCGCTCCAGCAGGTTGGTCTGGAAGTCGTACTTGCGCGAGGTGACACCGAACTTGAGCGACAGATTTTCGTTCAGTTCATAGCCAAAATCGGCCTTGGCGCCGGCATATTTGTTGGTCACAAAACGCTGGTAGTGGCGGATGGCCGAGAAGCCCTTGACCATGCCCCAGTTGGCGGGATCAGCCGCGTTGAAACCGAGGTTAAACACCGGCATCTCGCCGCCGCCGCGTTCGTCAAAGACAAAGCTTTCCGGCGAGTCCATGCGGTTGAATTCGACCAGCAGACCCTGGTTTTCGTTGTAGGACTCCGACGCGCCAAGGGTGAAATCCCCCGTCAGGCGATCGGTGAACTTCTGATTCAGGTTGAACGAAAGCTGTTTGAATTCCGTGGTATAGAAATTGCGGTCAGCGCCTGAGCGCCAATCGACGTTACGCAGCACCAGATAGTCTGCCACGCCATTCGACACATTGGCCGCCAGCACGTCCGTGGCCTGACGCCCGATCAGCTTGTCACGGAAGCCCAGCAGATCGGTAGAGGCCACGTAACCCGGATTCCGCGTACCATTGACGAACTCTGCATTGTAGTAATCGTAGGGGTCGAGGTTGTTCGGATTGTACGAGAAGGCGGTGCCCGAAACGAGCGTCGTACCATTCAGGGTCTGACCACAGTCGATGGCCGCGCGCACGTCTGTGGCATCCTGCCGTGTACAGGTGCCGGGATAAAGCGCCCGGCGGTTGGCCAGACTCAGAGCCGTACCGGGATTGGTGCCCGTATTGCTTGTGGCTGCTTTTGAGGCATCGTTCAACGCAGTCCCATAACCCGCATTGGTATTATCGCGGTTCAGGCCCACCGATGACACCTGATAGATGGTGCTCTCATTGCGGAACTTGGAATACAAGCCATCGATCGAAACGCGCGTATTGGGGTTCGGCTGCATCTGGAACGAGGCGGTTATCCCCAGACGTTCCTGATGCAGGTCCTGCTGTTCAATTGAGCCCAGAGCCGGAATACGAACCAAGGACGCATTGAGTGGATTATGTAGCAAATTGTAAGCGGTCTGATCGGAACCCGTGACCGCATTGGCATAGTTGGTGTTCGATATAGGCAACGGACAGGTAAAGCCCGCCGGACGCACTGGCGTCGTGGTACCGGGGCACAAACCGCCATCGGTGAGAGTGGTCGCCGGGAAGGTCGTACCTGCGGGCGCAGAGAAGCCTGCCCGCATCGGTATTTCATTGGTCAGCCAAGTGGCGTTCCGATACAGATATTCCGACTGACCAATACCGCGGCGGTACTGATCGTTCTCTGAGTCACGCTCGGAATAGGCCACCGAAGCGAGGAAGCCCAGCTTGCCATCCGCCCAGCGCTTCGAGATCAGCCCCGTGACGCGCGGATTGTGGAAACCGCCATTGTCGTAATAGGCGTCCTGAATCGAAAAGGCGTACTGATCCTTCTTGTAATCGAACGGACGGCCGGTGATCAGATCAACCGTTGCGCCCAGCGAGCCTTCATCGGTTTCGGCCGACGAGCTTTTGCGCACACGCAGGCTGTTGAACAGTTCAGACGCAAAGGTGTTGAAGTCAAACGCCCGCGAGCGGTTGGGGTTGGAACCGGCGTCATTGGCCCCAGCCGTGGACAGGGCTTCGAGGCCGTTGATACGCACGCGCGTAAAGTCAGCCCCCAGACCGCGCACGGTGATCGTGCGGCCTTCGCCATTGTCGCGGTCGATCGAGATACCGGGGATGCGTTGCAGAGACTCGGCCAGGTTGGCATCGGGGAAGTCGGCAATGTCCTCGGCATTAATGGCATCCATCATCACGTCGGCTTTGCGCTTGGTCGTCAGCGCGCTTTGCAGGCTGGCGCGATAACCCGTCACGATAACCGTCGTCGGCTCCTCGGCGGCCGGGCTCGCCTCCTGCGCACTCGCCACAGCGGGCGCGATCAGCGTTAACGCCCCAAGCGATATACTGGCAAGCAATGCCGCTCGCAGACCGCCGTGCGGCCCTGTGTTTGCTAATTTCATTTGTTTCTCCCTGAGATATTTATTCGTTGCCGCCCAAGAATGGCTGTCGCATCGCACCGAGACACCGGTGTCACGCAGCCTTACCTAATAAGACCGGGGGACTGTTTATTTCCGACATGCCGAAGACGTTTTTTTTCGCTCAGGAGCCATGAGGGAGCTAAAAGGTGTAATTGAGACCGAGGGAAACCGTCCGGCCACTCCACTGAACGTCAACGAGCCGCCTTGTTTCCAGCCCCTCCCATGTGCGAGAAGGTTCGTCTGTAAGATTGAGCCCTTCCAGGCGCAGGTGCAAACTGGGGGTAATCTTGTACGCAAGCGCCGCGCTGAGGTAGAACGATCCATCGACACCTGCGGCATCTGATATTCGTGCTCCGGGCACGCTCGTCAGATAGGCGCTACGATGAACGCCTGTCACCTGAGCTTCAAGGTTAGTAATGCGATAGAAAAGCGTCGCGCGAGCGGTGCGCGGGGACAAATTTAGCAAGTCGAAGTGTACAGGGCGACGTTGACCCTGATCGTCGAGGAAATACTCGATGTCACTTTTTATTTGCGTATAGTTGAGGTCAAGGCCAAGACCTGAAAACAGACTCCCTGCCCCTCGCGCCCGCCAGCGCAAATTGAACTCGAGGCCGTTCACCTCCCCCCCGCGGGTATTAATCACTTCGGTGATGAGGAAATCATCGGACGGAGCGGCGCCTGTGTTCTCAAGAAGTGTCTCCGAGAGCCCCGTACTGGCATAGGACCCCACGGATGAGTAATTTTGGATATAGGTACTGATGTGCTTATAAAATGAGCCGAGCGACAGATTGAGATCTCGTGAGGGATACCACTCGGCAGCCAGATCGATCGTGGCTCCTCGGATCGGTTTGATTAGCGGATTGCCTGAAATGACCTGTCTGGAACCTCCGCCAATGTTCAGGGCCGTTGCTGCCGCGATGTTCGTTAGAGGGGGACGCGACATGACCTTGGCAAGTCCCAATCGGACGACCTGTGTCGGGCTGAGTTCCAATGCAATGTTCGCCGTTGGGAGCGTATCTACATATCTTCGCGATACCGTCTCAAGACGCGGTGCCGAAGGTGAAGCCAGATTGGCTTCATTATAAAACTCAGAGTTCTGATGGGTCTCAATGACCCTCAAGCCGGCGTCCGCCTTAATGGGAAACGGGCCCCACATTCCCTCAAAGGTCCACTCCACAAACGCGGCCAGATCAGTCTCTGTAACCGACTGATTAAACCCTCTGGCCAAGGGAACATCGCGAG
>NZ_JAIWNX010000303.1 GCF_020217185.1 Asticcacaulis sp. | reverse complement strand
ATGGTTGTCTATTAAAAGAGACCGCTTGCAACAGTAGTCGTCATAGACCACCGCCGCCTGCGTTTCCCTTCCCCATTCCACAATGTCAAAGATCACCACACGTGCCAGCCTCACCGGCGCGGGGAACAACTCAATCTCAGTTGTTTGAGAGAGCGGCGCTTATACCGCTTTAATTTTTCAAGTCAAGGCCGTTTTTCAACTTTCTCAACCGGTCCGCCGCCTCAGGCCGAAGCCCTCAGAAGCAGGAGAGCGGCGCTTATAACCGCTCAATTTTTACCGTCAAGTCTTTATTTTAAAAAGTTTTTCAACTCATTTAAAACTTAAGCTTAACGCCTTGCGAATGTCACTTTCAGATAAGTTTCATCTGCAAGGAAGCGGCTGAGATAGTGACTTCCCTTCCGCCTGTCAACCCGCCTTTTTAAAAAGTTAAATCAGCGAGCCGCTCTCAAGACATCGAATTAACAGACTGAATAAAAAGAACAAAAGCTCTTTCTGTTTTCGTCCGCGCCGTCGTTGTCCGTCGGGAGGGCGGTGTCTAAAGGCCGTGGCGGTGAGAGTCAACGCGCCTTTCGCTCCTATCCACAGCTTCCCGGCTTTTTGGCTGAAAATACGCCGTGTACGGGCTTATTCCCCGGTCTTGTTAAGCAGAGAACGCCCCCTGCCCTTCACCAGCGCGGTCACCACACCACGCCAGGTACGCACTTCCTGCTCGGTGAGCTGAGCCCGATTGAGCGCCACGCGCAAATTGCGTTGCATCGATTCCTTCTTTTGCGGCGGGAAGAAGAAGCCGGCCTTTTCCAGTTCATCCTCCAGATGCCCGTAAAGGCCGTGCAGCTTCTCCAGCGCCGCCGGCTGATCCATGTTTTTGGTGAAGGCGGCTTTCGGCGTATCCATCACCTTCAGGCGCCACTCATAAAGGACGATATTCACGGCCTGCGACAGGTTGAGCGAATGGAAGGCCGGATCGACGGGGATGGTGACGATCGAATGGCACAGGGCAATGTCGCTGGTTTCCAGCCCGGCGCGCTCAGCCCCGAACAGAAGACCGGTTTTGAGGCCCTGCTGTGCGTTGGCATAAGAATCGTCGGCGCATTGACGCGGCGTGCGGATGGGCAACTGCGTCTCGCGCGGGCGGGCCGTGGTGGCATAGACGGCGTTGAGGTCGGCAATGGCTTCGGCCACCGTCTCATAGATGGTGGCATTGTCGAGCGGCCAGTGAGCCCCCGAAGACATCGCCCAGGCACGCTCCTGCGGCCAGCCATCGCGCGGATTGACGATCCGCAGGTCGCGCAGGCCGAAATTGGCCATAACGCGGGCGACCGAGCCGATGTTTTCAGCCATCTGCGGCCGGTCGAGGATGACGCAGGGCAGGGTCAGGTCGGGCCGCTCCAGCGGCGGGGCAGTACGGTTTTCTTTCATGGGCGGGCTTATAGAGGACACACAGCCCTGTGCAAAGGCATGGCGCATAATGAAAAGCCCCCGCGGTTGAGGCGGGGGCTTCCATCAGCATTGTATACCGGATCAGAACGTCTTTTTCAGGACGACATAGGCGGTATTGGCCGAGATGTCCTCACGGTGGACATCACCGCGATAGCCCACGGAGACGCCCCAGGCCTTGCCGGAGTCGTAATCGACGTGCAGGTCGATTTCACCCCATTCCTTGTCCATGCCCGGTGTGGTCACATCGGTCAGCAGGGTCGGCGCAATGGCGAAGGCGACCTTGGCGCTGTTGGTTGATTTCGCCTCGCTGTCCTGTACCGCCGCCAGCGTCAGACCCGGTTTCAGCGTACCGCCAAAGGCGTTAAAGCGCGCATAGTAGCTGAGGCCCAGACGCGTCTTGACGCTTTCAAACGACTGCTCGCCTACTTTCAGCGCGAAGCCGCCGCCGGTTTCGCTGTAGCCATCGGTTTCGAGCTTGAGGGCATCGGTAGAGCCGAACAGCACCACGCCCTGACGATCAAAGGCGATGTCGTAGCCAAGAACCGCACCGGCCGTGGTGACATCCGCATCATAGCCCGCCGTCAGCACCTGACCGTTGAGGGCCAGATTGCGCTGGGTTTTCAGCTTCTGACGCCCCGGACCGCCATAGGCGCTGGCGAAGAAGCCCTGGTTCTGATAGCGCGCAAACAGGGTGAACTGTTGCATATCGCTATTGGCCTTGGTGCCGAGCCCGGTCGCCTCGCCATCAGCAAAGTGCGCCGCAGCCCCCAGACGCAGACCCGACGTCACGGCATAGTCAGCCCCGACCGACAGGATGCGCGACTCGGCTTCGGACCGCCCGGTGGCGTTCAGCGAGGCCATGTCACCGTTCAGGTTGCGGTAGGCGGCAAAGGTCGAAAGCCCGCCCCCGATCTCATTGCGCACCGGCTCGTCTGCCTGTGCATTCAGACCCAGAGCCTGATTATGATCGCGGAAACCCGCCAGGGTCAGGCTGTTGCCCGACGCCCCGCCGAGACCGAAATCGGTTCCCTGAATGGCACCGGCCTGTAAGCGACCCAGCGCCAGAGCATCAAAGCCCGCCGTCGGCTGCGACGCGCTGAAAGCCGCGTCCAGCGCCCCGGCCCCGAGCGGATCGAGCGCATCATAGACCGGCTTCAGCGTGCTATAGCTGGCGCGGTTGGCGTCCAGCAGGCGCGACAGAGGGTTGGTCTTGCTCAGCAGGGTGGCATACGGCAGGGCCGTCACCTCGACCACCAGATTGCTGCCGGAAACCAGCGCCGAGGGGCGCAGAACGCCGGGGAAGTTGGAGGAGACGGTTGCGAAGCTGCCGGTCAGGGGAGCCGTCGCCGTGGCCACGGTCCAGCGCGTACCATAGGTCGGCACATAGCCGTTGCGGGCCGCGACCGACAGGCTGCCGCCGAGGGTCAGGGTGCCGGTCACTGCCAGAAGGTCAGCCGACGTGGCGCTGCTGACGTCCACGCCCATCAGGCTGGAGCCGCCAAGCACCACATTGCCCGTGACGCTGAGCGTACCCACGCCGCCATTGGCGGCCCCTGCCGAAACGATGCCGTTCTGGATCGCCACGCCGCCGGGGGCGATGATCTGACCCGACCCGTAGATGGCCCCGCCGGAAAGCGTATAGGCGCGCGGATTGAAGACACCATCGACGGTCAGCACGCCGTCGTCGCCGAAGGACGAGATGACGGTGTTCAGGCGCGCCCCGCTGCGGATGGTCAGGCCCGACGCCGCGCCGCGCACATTGAGGCGGTCGATGGTCACCGTCGTGCCGGTCAGGAAGGTCGTGCCGGCGCTGCGCAGATTGACTTCGAACCAGCGGGTCGAGTTTTGCAGGCCCGCCGTACCCGCCGTATTGTTCGGCACAAAGTTAGTCGTACCCGGCCCGGTCAGGGTGCCCGTGTTGACACCGATCAGGGTGCCCGACGACCACAGGGCCGTGCTTTGCGCCTGATTATTGGCGTCCGGCGACAGGGTGACCGCAGAGACCGCCGTCTTGGAGGCGCTTTCCATGCTCAGGGTGGTCACCTGCCCGGCCCCCAGCTCAACCGTGCCCGGCTGAGCCAGATTGTTGACCGAGACCGTCGAAATCAGGGTCTGCGTATCCGGCATGGCGCGATCCGCGCTGTCGCCCAGACCGAGATCCACCGGTTCACTCTTGCCCGCGCCCGGCACGCAGGTGCCCGTAAAGGCGCAGGTCGCCACAGGTGACGGGTTGGGGGTGATGGTGCCGATATTGGGGGTGGCGCCGGAAACGCCCAGCGCCGGCGTGGTCGGCAGGCCATTGACCAGGGTCGAACCCGACAGGACGTAATAGAGCGGGTCGATTTCCTGCGTCCAGCGGGTCGCATCGGTCCATTCACCGTCGCCCGCCTTGGTGGTCACGTACTTATAGGGGTTGTTGACGACAATCTGATCCCAGAAGAGGAACAGCGGGTTATAGCCGGCAATACCGCCATAGTTGGAGAAGGTGCTCTGGAACACAAAGTTGTCGTTGGTATTGCCCGCGACGTCAAAGAAGAAGGACGTCCCCTGGCTGAGCACGCCCAGCGAGACTTCGCGGCCATAGGCGCTGGTGATCAGCGGTGAACCGGAATCCCCCGAAGCCGTCAGGGCTTCACCGGCCACAGCCGCACCGGGGAAAATGTCGAAATCGAAGGTGTTGAGGGTCGAGGAGCGCGTCGCCGAAGCCGAGAAGGCACGGGTGGCGCGCTGAGGATCGTCAAAATCGACCCAGTACAGGTCCTGATAGGTGAAGCCCGGCGGATCGAAGAAGTTGCCGCCCGCCGTGCCATAGACGCCCAGCGAGATGGAGCGCTCATCACCGAGGAAGCCCAGCATGTTCTTGCCCAGACGGCGGAAGAATGTGTCTTCGGTGCCCGACAGGCGTGAGCCGGTCAGGGCGTTACCCGCCTGACCATAGCCGCCGATGGTCACAGGCACCTGACCATTGACCGGGGAAAACAGCAGGCCGATGCCATTGGCCCCATCCCGACCCAGCAACTCGGTCGCCGTATCGAAACCGGCAATGGCCACGTCAGCCGACAGGAAGGAATTGTCCGAAGCCGACCGTGCCGACCCATTGCGCGAACGCGGATCGTACCACACCATGACCGAGCTGCCGTTCACGACGCGGGCATCGCCCTTCGACACGTTAAAGTCCTGACCAAACAGGAATTCGCGCATATTGGTCAGGCCGAAGGTCGGATCGGTGGTGTAGCCCACCTGTGCGCGGTTACCGGGGCTGTTGCCGTCATAGGCACCGGGGGCCAGACCATCGACGCAGTGGGCGGCAAACAGGACCGTGCGCGGATTGATCAGCAGGCCCGTACAGGTGCCGCCGGAATTGCCCGCCTCATTACGGATCATCAGCCCCACCATATAGGGGCGCGTGTTCGTCGTATCCACCGCCGCACCCGGCGGCACCGTCTCAGGCGTAACCACCGCCGCGGCCTGCTGCGGCAGGGCCAGGGCCGCCACCGACAGCAGCGCCGTAGAGGCAAGGCAGGTAGAACGCAACGATTTCAGAGACTTCATAAAACTTCCCCGGAGCTGAATATGGATTTGAGATAACAAACTGAGCGGACAATGCGTCGAAATCGACACAGGGCGGCCACTTTTGAGACAAAAACCCTATCTGCATTTCGGTGTTTTTCAATCACCAATATACGGGAATGCGCGCCTGATTTCAGTTGTTACAATTCTGACACAGTTCCCCTGACGGCACCGCCTCAGATAGACGCAGGACATGCAAACCCCGCCTGACAAACCTCTGTGTGCGCCGGCGCTTCCAGATCAGCTAAAGCCCATTTGCGCCGCTCACCTTTTCGTCTATAGGAGGCGCTGTCAGCGCCGAGTGCGACCCTGTGCGTCGCCTCATGTGCGCTTCGTTCAGAGAGGACATTCGCAATGGCCAAAATCAAGGTGGCGAACCCCGTCGTCGATATCGACGGCGATGAAATGACCCGCATCATCTGGCAGCTTATCAAGGACAAGCTGATCCACCCCTATCTCGATATCGATCTGCACTATTTCGATCTGGGGATGGAACACCGCGATGCCACCGACGATCAGGTGACCATCGACGCCGCCAACGCCATCAAGGCCTGCGGCGTGGGCGTCAAGTGCGCCACCATCACTCCGGACGAAGCCCGCGTGAAGGAATTCGGCCTCAAGAAGATGTGGAAGTCGCCCAACGGCACCATCCGCAACATTCTGGGCGGCGTCGTGTTCCGTGAGCCGATCATCTGCCGCAATGTGCCGCGCCTCGTCCCCGGCTGGACCCAGCCGATCGTCGTCGGCCGTCACGCCTTCGGTGACCAGTACAAGGCCACCGATTTCAAGGTGCCCGGCCCCGGCAAGCTGACCATCAAGTTCCAGGGCGACGACGGTCAGGTCATCGAGCACGAAGTGTTCCAGTTCCCGTCTTCGGGCGTGGCCATGGGCATGTATAATCTCGACGACTCGATCCGCGATTTTGCCCGCGCCTCGTTCGAATACGGCATTGCGCGCAACTATCCGGTCTATCTTTCGACCAAGAACACCATCCTCAAGGCCTATGACGGCCGCTTCAAGGACATCTTCCAGGAAATCTTCGACGCCGAATACGCGGCGAAGTTCAAAGAACTGGGCCTGACCTATGAGCACCGTCTGATCGACGACATGGTCGCTTCGGCGCTGAAGTGGTCGGGCGGTTTCGTCTGGGCCTGTAAGAACTATGACGGCGATGTGCAGTCGGATACGGTGGCCCAAGGCTACGGTTCGCTGGGCCTGATGACCTCGGCTCTGGTCACCCCAGACGGCAAGATCATGGAGGCGGAAGCGGCGCACGGCACCGTCACCCGTCACTATCGTCAGCATCAGAAGGGCGAGGCCACCTCGACCAACTCGATGGCGTCGATCTTTGCGTGGACGCAGGGCCTCAAGCACCGCGCCAAGCTGGACGACAATGCCGAGCTGAAGCACTTTGCCGAGACGCTGGAAAAGGTCTGCATCGACACCGTCGAAGCGGGCTTCATGACCAAGGATCTGGCGCTGCTGGTCGGCGATACGCAAGGCTGGCTGACCACCGAAGGCTTCCTCGACAAGATCTCCGAGAACCTGTCGAAGGCTTTGGCGGCTTAAGCTAAAGTCTCTCCTGAGGTATGATATGAAAGGCCGTCCGTTCGCGGGCGGCCTTTCTTTATGCGCGCGTCTTGACAGTGACAGCGCTATCATCCTTCATGCCGCAAAAATCAGGGAGATACATGATGACAAAGGCGCTTTGGCTGGCCGGATGGCTTCTCGCGGGGACGAGCTTTGCGGCCATCGCCGCTGCGGACACCCTGCCCCTGCACAGCGGCGGGCGCACGGCGGCCCCGGCCTATACGCATCAATGGCCGGGCGTCTATTTTGAGACCGCGACGGCCTCAAAGTCGATCACCCTGAGCTTCGATGACAACATCAATATCTACAAGCTGTACCTCAACGGTGAGGTGGTGAAGCTCATCGAAAAACCCGGTCAGACGACGCTGCGCTTCGACAGCAAAAGCCCAAAGGCCGTGGACGTCTATCGCCTCGAAAAGATCACCGAATCGCAAGGGCAGATCGGGCGTTTCCTCGGTTTCAGCGCCGATAAGCCCGCGGCGCTGACCGCCCGCGCGCGTCAGATCGAATTCATCGGCGATTCCTACACGGTCGGTTACGGCAATACCTCGCCAAAGCGCGAGTGTACCCAGGACGAGGTGTGGGCGACGACCGACACGTCTCAGGCCTTCGGGCCGCTGACGGCCAAACACTATGAGGCCGACTATCAAGTCAACGCCTTTTCCGGTCGCGGAATCGTGCGCAATTACAATGGCTTCATCGCCGATCCTCTGCCAAAAGTTTATCCCTATACCTTGTTCGACGGCAAGACGGCCTATGACGCCACGGGCTGGCAGCCGCAGATCATCGTCATCGGGCTGGGGACCAATGATTTTTCCACCGCGCTCAATCCGGGGGAAAAATGGACGACGCGCGAGGCCTTACAAGCCGATTACCGCGACACCTATGTCGCCTTCGTCAAGTCTCTGCGCGCTAAAAACCCGCAGGCGCAGTTCATCCTGATGGCCTCCGACGGCGCCAATGGCGAGATTCGCGCGCAGGTTTCTCAGGTGGCCAAAACGCTGAAAGACGGCGGTGAAACGCGCCTCGACACGCTGTTTTTCGACGGACTGGACTTTGGCGGCTGCCACGCGCACCCGTCTGTGGCCGATGACCTCAAGATATCAGGCCTGATCAAGGGCTGGATCGACGCCCATCCGGGGGTGTGGCAAGGGAAATAGCCTTACCGGCCCTTTGCACGGGGCCGGCGGCGCACCCTTTCAGACTTATGGATAGCGGTCTAGGGTCGCGGCACAGGAACCCGACCATAGAGACCGCGCCTTAATGAAGCTGTTTACCTGCGCCCAATGCGGCAACACCTTGTTTTTCCATAACCGCGCCTGCGTCAGTTGCGGCGCGCGGTTGGGTTTTTCGCCGAACAGCCGTGATCTGCACGCCCTGATGCCAGCCGGCGACGACCGCTGGCAACCGGTCAATGGCAGGGACCGCTATCGCTTCTGCGCCAATGCCGCGACCGATGTGTGTAACTGGCTGGTGCCCGAAGACGATGGCTCGGCCTATTGCCGCGCCTGCCGCCACAACCGCCTGATCCCCAACGATCTCGATCAGTTCCGGCGCATTATCGACGCCCAGCACCGCCTGTTTTACGCCTTCCTCAAATGGGACCTGCCCGCCCCTGACCGCAGCGAAGACCCGGACGGCGGGCTTGTCTTCGACTATCTGGAGGATGAACAGGCCCCGGACGGCAGTTTCCACAGCGCCATGACCGGCCACGACGAGGGCGTCATCTCCATCCGCGCCGCCGAAGCCGACGACGCCGTGCGCGAAAGCGTGCGCAGCCAGATGGGTGAGCCCTATCGCACCCTGCTCGGCCATTTTCGCCACGAATGCGGGCATTTCATCTGGAACCGGCTGGTGCGCGACGCCGGCAAGCTGGAAGCCTGCCGCGCGGTTTTTGGTGACGACGAAGCCGATTATCAGGCCTCGATCGAGCGCCACTATGCCGAAGGGCCGCCCCCCTTCTGGGCCGACAGCTATATCAGCGCCTATGCCTCGATGCACCCGTGGGAGGACTTCGCCGAAACCTTCGCCCACGTCCTGCACATTACCGATGCCCTTGAAACCGCTCACTATTATGGCATGACCATCAAGACCAAGGCCGACGAAGGGGTCGCGGCCGAGGTCGATTTCAAGCCCTATCGCGTCACGGATTTTGAACGGCTGGCCGAGGCCTGGGTGCCGCTCAGTCTGGCGATCAACTCGATCCATAACGCCATGGGCGAGCGGCCGCTCTATCCGTTTATCCTGACCCCCACCGTGCGTAACAAACTTACCTTTGTGCACCGGCTGATCACCGGACAAGCGGTTTAGCCACAGTCTGACGCGAATCGTCGGACGAGGCGCGACAGGGCGTTATTTTCGTGTTAACCCTGTTTTTCAGCGCCTTCAGGGGGAACTGTCCGCGTGTTCAAGACCTTATCCATCGCCATCATCGTCGCCGCTCTGGCCGCCCTGTTCGGTTTTGCCATCGGCCCAGTCTGGGCCTTTTACGACCTGCGTTCAGCGGCGGAGTCCGAGGACATCCAGAGCCTGTCGGAACTGGTGGCCTTTGACGACGTGCGCGCCAGCCTCAAGGCGCAGTTATGGGCCGATGCCAAGGGCACAACGACGGCCGACGCTCCCGCGCCCAATGTCATTAAGGACCCGCTGGGGGCCATCGGCCGCGCCATCACCGACCTGACCGCGCCCGCCCCCAAGCAACCGGTGATCGACGTCAATACCTATCTCACGGCCAAGGCCCTGCTGGCCCTCTCCTATGGGGCAGGCAAAGACGCCAATGTGGTCGAACCGCGCGAATTTGCGCCCAAGCCGCCCCTGCCCACCATCCTTTACTGGAGCATTGACCGCGCGCGTCTGGGGGTAAAGCAGCCCGACATCGGCAAGACGGTGTTCACGCTGAAACGCAAGGGCCTGTTCACCTGGCAGGTGACGCATATCGGCCTGCCCGATCCGGAAGCCGAAGCGGCCGCCTCAGCCTCAGCGAGCAGCGATTTCGGCCCTGATAAATAGGGCTTTTCTTGCCCCCTCACAGGGCGTAAAGCCCTGCCATGTTGGAAACCCTGAGCCGCGTTCTGCTGTTTTTTGCCTTTGTCGGACTGGGAGCGCTTCTGGCGCGTACCGGGCGGCTGAAATCCGAAGGGCTGGATGGCCTAAGCGCCTATTTCTACTGGCTGGGCTTTCCCGCCTATCTGATCCACGCCTTTGCCAATCTGCCGCGCCCCGATGCGCTGCATGTGGGCTGGCTGGGCGTCTATGCGCTGGCTTTCGCCGTATCGTCGGGGCTTTGTTTGTTGGTTGCGAGGCGATTCGGCGCCACACGCGGCGAAGCGACCGGCGCCGGCATGGCCGCCTTCATTTCCAACAGCGCCTTTCTCGGCCTGCCCATACTGACCGGGCTTCTGGGCCCGCAGGTCATGCAGGTGGCCCCGCTGCTGTTTGTCGCCGATTTTTTGATTCTGTTTTTTATCGGCTGCGCCGGCCTGTCGGTCGCGTCGGGTCATGGGGTGGGGCTGGCGCTCAAACGCACGATGCAGAACCCCACCGTGCTGGGCTCGCTGCTAGGGGTCGGGCTGATGCTGGCGGACCTGAAGATTCCGCCGATGTTCGATCAGATGCTCGACATACTGGGCCGCTCGTCCGTGCCGGTGGCTCTGGTGGCATTGGGCGGGATGCTGGGGCTTATGCCCCTGAAAACGTTACGCTCTGTTACGCCCGTTACCGCCGTTGCCGTGGTGGGCAAGCTGCTCTTGGCCCCCGCCCTGATGGCCGTCGCCATGCACCTGTTCGGCGCACCGCCATTGATGTGGAAGATCGCCGTCTTCCTGTCGGCCTGCCCCACAGCGGTCAGCGTCTTCATTCAGGCGCGCATGTACGGCCTGTGGTACCAAGGCGCGGCGGTGTCCATTGCCCAATCGACCGTCCTTTCGCTGTTCACCCTATCGGGTCTGGCGCTCCTCTTGACTCATCTGTGAGCCGCGTCTATCAAGCCCGCGTTCCTTCGGGGAGTAACCGCGCCTGAGCGTTGTTTCAGGCGGATTACGTCAACACACTTGTCCGGCACGGACATGGCGTAATCGAAACAGGTGAGACCGACGACCTGCCTTGCCGCCATAAGTGACTGGCCGCGGCGAAGCACGTCGTTGTGTGTCAGAACCTGGCCGGTCACAGACAAGATTTTACCGTGGACGCCTTCCTCAATTCGACCGCCCTCGTCGCCTTTTCCGAAATCGGCGACAAGACGCAGTTGCTGGCCCTGATTCTGGCCGCGCGTTATCACAAATCCATTCCGATTATCTGGGGCATCTTCATCGCCACGGTGGCGAATCACGCGCTGGCCGCCGGGGTCGGGCATTTTGTCTCCGGACTGGCCCTGACCTCCTACATGCCGTGGATCGTCGCCATCGCCTTTATAGCGCTCGGCCTGTGGATCCTGATTCCGGACAAGATGGACGACGATGAGGCCCCCAAAAAGGATTACGGCCCCTTCCTCACCACCCTGATTGCCTTCTTCTTGGCCGAAATGGGCGACAAGACGCAGGTAGCCACGGTGTTTCTGGGGGCCAAGTACGAAAACGCCTTTGCCTGGGTCGTGCTCGGGACCACCTTCGGTATGATGCTGGCCAATGTCCCGGCGGTGCTGTTCGGCGACAAGGTGCTGAAGGTCGTGCCGATGAAGATCGTCCGCTACGTGGCGTCGGGCCTGTTTATCGCCATCGGCCTCTATTCGTTCTGGCAAATCTTTAGATCATTATGATTTCTGGTAGAAACATAATGATCTAGATTTTTGTTTAGCCCCTCGCCGGGCGGTGGCTCCGCCACCTTGGCCGCCGCCTCAATGGCGGCTTGAGCGGAATGATTTGAAAGAAATCATTCCGCTCTAATAGTTAAAACTACTTAGGCGAAGCCGCCGTGCCCGCCAGAACGCCGCCGTCGATGTTGAATTCCGAACCGGTGATGAAGGTCGCTTCATCCGAGGCCAGAAGCAGCACGACGGCGGCCACCTCATCCGGTCGCCCGAATCGGTGCAGCGGCGTCCCGGCGGCGACCTTTTCCTTGTCGGCTTCGTCCTTCAGCATGGCCTCCCACATCGGCGTCAGAATCGCCGCTGGATGCACCGAATTGCAGCGGATATTCAGCCCCTCCTCCGCACAATAAAGCGCCACCGTCTTGGTGTGATTACGCACCGCCGCCTTCGACGCCGCATAGGCCGCCTGATGCGGAATGCCGACCAGCCCGGACCGCGACGACATATTGATGATCGAACCGGTGCGATTCGGGCGCATCACGCGAATCGCGTGCTTGCAGCCCAGAAATACGCCGTCCGTATTGACCGTCATCACCCGCCGCCAGTCTTCGAGCGTGGTGTGTTCGGGATCATTTTTGGCGTCGGCGCGCCCGGTAATACCCGCATTATTGACCAGCACGTCCAGCCGGCCGAAATCGGCCACCACCGAATCGAGGACGGCGATCCATTGCGTTTCATCAGCGACATCGAGTCGGCGGAACGCCGCACCGGGCAGCTCCGCCGCCAGCGCCTCGCCTTCGCGGGGGTCGATGTCGGCGATGATGACCCGTGCGCCTTCGGCGGCAAAGCTGTGCACAATGGCCTTGCCGATGCCCTGCGCGCCTCCGGTCACCAGCGCCACCTTATCCTTCAAGCGGTCCATGCGGCTCTCCTTTGCAAGGATTGCAGCATAGGGGAGGCCCGCAAAGCAATCGGCAAATGTGAAAAAGGCCGCCCGCGAACGGACGGCCTTTTCGTTTTCGATGGCGACGCGATCAGACGATGGCGGCCTTGATGGCGTCCAGTCCGGCCTCGGCCTTGGTCGCGTCCGGCGCACCACCCTGCGCAAAGTCAGGCTTGCCACCCGCGCCTTGCCCGCCCATGGCGATCACGGCGGCCTTGGCCAGTTCAGCGGCGTTGAAACGGCCGGTCAGGTCGGGCGTCACCGCCACGGTCACGGCCGCCTTACCGTCCAGCACGCCGACCAGCGCCACGACGCCGGAGCCGACCTGCTTTTTGAAGTCTTCGGCCAGCGGACGCAGGTCCTTGCCACCCACGCCATCGAGAACGCGGGCGATCACCTTGACGCCATTGATCTCTTCCGGACCAGACGCCGCCCCGCCGCCCCCAACGGCCAGGGCGCGCTTGGCTTCGGCCAGCTCTTTTTCGAGGCGCTTGCGGTCGTTGACCAGCGCTTCGACGCGAGCCGACACCTGCGCCACCGGCACCTTGAACTGATCGGCCAGCGAACGCGCCACGCCCGCCTGCTCCAGCAGATACTGACGCGCCGCTTCGCCGGTAAAGGCTTCGATACGGCGCACCCCGGCGGCGATGCCGCTTTCCGAAATGATCTTGAACAGGGCGATATCGCCCGTGCGCGACACGTGGGTGCCGCCACACAGTTCGACCGAATAGCCCTTGTCCGCGCCATCAAGCGCGTGACCGAGGCTGAGGACGCGGACCTCATCGCCGTATTTTTCACCGAACAGCGCCACCGCACCGGCTTCGATCGCTTCGGCGGGGGCCATCATTTTCGTTGTCGCCGCCTCGTTTTGCAGGATCACGGCATTGACCTCGGCTTCGATGCGCTCGATCTCTTCGGGCGAGACGGGCGCGCCGTGGCTGAAGTCGAAGCGCATCCGCTCGGCATCGACCAGTTGCCCCTTTTGCGCAACGTGCGGCCCAAGCACATTTTTCAGAGCCGCGTGCAGCAGGTGGGCGGCCGAGTGGTTGGACCTCGTCGTCTGACGCTTGGCCCCATCGACGTGCAGATGCACCATGTCGCCGACCGCCAGAACGCCTTCGGTGATTTCGACATCATGTACGATCAGGTCGCCGGCCTGCTTTTGTGTATCGAACACGCGGCCTTCGCCCCCGGCCCAATGCAGCGTGCCGGTATCGCCCGCCTGCCCGCCGCCTTCCGGATAGAAGGCCGTGCGGTCGAAGACGACCTGCAAGCGCTCACCGACCAGACCTTCGCTGACCGACTCGCCGTCGCGGACGATGACGCGGGCGTGCGACTGGGTCGAAAGGTGCTCATAGCCGACAAATTCCGACGCCCCGGCCTGATCGCGGATCGAGAACCATTCGGCCTGAACGGAGGTTTCGCCGGAACCCTTCCAGTTGGCGCGACCGCGCTGCTTCTGTTCTTCCATCGCCGCTTCGAAACCGGCGACATTGACGCTTAAGCCCTTGGCGCGGATGGCGTCCTGCGTCAGATCGAGCGGGAAGCCGTAGGTGTCGTAGAGCTTGAAGGCCACTTCGCCTTCCAGCATGTCGCCGTCTTTCAGATTGGCGGTCGCTTCGTCCAGCAGGGTCATGCCGCGGCCCAGCGTGCGGCGGAAACGTTCTTCTTCCTGACGCAGGGTTTCGACGATGGTCGCCTCGGCGCGCTTCAGTTCACCGTAGTGATCGCCCATTTCGCGCACCAGAACCGGCGCCAGACGCGGCATAAGCGGCTCATTGGCCCCCAGCAGATAGGCGTGGCGCATGGCGCGGCGCATGATGCGGCGCAGGACATAGCCCCGGCCTTCGTTCGATGGCGTGACACCATCGGCGATCAGGAACGAGGTCGAACGCAGGTGATCGGCGATAACGCGGTGCGACGGCAGGGCCTCACCCTCCGCCTTGACGCCGGTTGCCTCGACGCTGGCGCTGATCAGGGCCTTGAACAGGTCCACATCGTAGTTGTTGTGCACGCCTTGCAGCACCGCCGCGACGCGCTCAAGCCCCATGCCGGTGTCGATCGAGGGCTTGGGCAGGTTGAGCCGCGTGCCGTCCGGCTGCTGGTCGAACTGCATGAAGACGAGGTTCCAGATTTCGACGAAGCGGTCGCCGTCCTCTTCCGGAGAGCCCGGAGGGCCGCCCCAGATGTGCTCGCCGTGATCGTAGAAGATTTCCGTGCACGGACCGCAGGGGCCCGTATCGCCCATCGACCAGAAATTATCAGACCCGGCGATACGGATGATGCGGTCGTCGGAGAAGCCCGCGATCTTCTTCCACAGATTGAAGGCCTCATCGTCGTCGATATAGACGGTGGCCAGCAGGCGCTCCTTGGGCAGGCCGTATTCCTTGGTGATCAGGTTCCATGCGTGGCTGATCGCCTGTTCCTTGAAATAGTCGCCGAAGGAGAAGTTCCCCAGCATTTCAAAGAAGGTGTGGTGACGCGCCGTATAGCCGACATTGTCCAGATCATTGTGCTTGCCGCCGGCGCGCACAACCTTTTGTGAGGTGGTAGCGCGCTTGTACGGACGGGTTTCGGCCCCCGTAAAGACGTTCTTGAACTGCACCATGCCCGCATTGGTGAACATCAGCGTCGGGTCGTTATGCGGCACCAGCGACGAGGACGACACGATCTCATGGTCGTTCTTGGCGAAGTAATCCAGGAAGGTCTGACGGATCTGATTTAAGGAAGGCATGGGACTCCGACGGTTAAACACCGCACCACAGGACGATTTTCAGCCGTATATAGAGGGCTTGGGTATTTGCGCAAAGACCTTTGCGCCAACGCAGGTATTTTTCTGACGTGTCAGGACAAAAAGAAACGCCCCGGTCACGAAACCGGGGCGTTTACGCGTGGAAGGCAGGCGGTCTGAAAACCCGCACCCCACGCGGGTTTCAGGTTTTATTCGCCGTCTTCGTCCGGTTCCGGCGTACCCAGAAGTTCTTCGGAAATGGCGTCTGACTTCTTGCGCACCAGCGCTTCGATTTCCGCCGCGATTTCCGGATTGGATTTCAGGAAGTCGCGGGCATTTTCGCGGCCCTGGCCGATGCGGATCGAGTTGAACGAGAACCACGAGCCGGACTTTTCGACCACGCCGCCCTTGACGCCCAGATCAAGGATTTCACCCAGCTTGGAGATACCTTCGCCGTAGAGGATGTCGAATTCGACCTCGCGGAACGGCGGCGCGACCTTGTTCTTCACCACCTTGACGCGGACATTGTTGCCGACGATTTCGTCGCGCACCTTGATCTTTCCGATGCTGCGGATGTCGAGGCGCACCGAGGCATAGAATTTCAGCGCATTGCCGCCGGTCGTCGTTTCCGGCGAGCCGTACATGACGCCAATCTTCATGCGAATCTGGTTGATGAAGATGACGATGCACTTCGATTTGGAGATCGAGGCCGTCAGCTTGCGCAGGGCCTGCGACATCAGGCGAGCCTGAAGACCGGGCAGGCTGTCGCCCATATCGCCTTCGATTTCGGCCTTGGGCGTCAGGGCCGCGACCGAATCGACCACGACGATATCGACGGCACCCGACCGCACCAGCGTATCGGTGATTTCCAGCGCCTGTTCGCCGTTATCGGGCTGCGACACCAGAAGATCGTCCAGATTGACGCCCAGCTTGTGGGCATAGACGGGATCGAGCGCGTGTTCGGCATCGACAAAGGCCGCCGTGCCACCCGCCTTTTGAATCTCGGCCACCGTGTGCAGGGCCAGCGTCGTCTTACCCGACGATTCCGGGCCGTAGATTTCGATGACCCGCCCCTTGGGCAAGCCGCCGATACCGAGCGCCATGTCGAGACCCAGCGAGCCGGTGGAAATAGATTCCACCTCCACCACCTTGCCGGCATTGCCCAGTTTCATCACCGAGCCCTTACCGAAGGCACGGTCGATCTGAGCCAGCGCCGATTCCAGGGCGCGTTGTTTTTCAGCTTCGTCTTTTCCCACGAGTTTCAATACCGCTTGCGACATGATTCCAGACCTTCCCTATGCCACGATTCCCAAGGCGAAGGTCCATCCCCCGTCCGCGAAAATGTGTTGAGAAGACCGTACCCCATTTGTTCCAAGTTCGCAATATGTTCTCAATAAAAAATAGAGAAATGAGGCTACAGGCCGGATGAACCACGTTTTGGGCACCGAGGCGTACGACTCTTTTTGCCCCGTCTGCGGCATATGCCTCTATATGGCGATGCCG
>NZ_JAIWNX010000302.1 GCF_020217185.1 Asticcacaulis sp. | reverse complement strand
CCCCTAGGATCGATTTGTAGGGGTTTTGACAAGGCAGTTGAGACTTCGATCTGCCCAGTTCCTAACCGCATGGAATGACGATAGCATTTGCCGAAATACCTGTCCGGTTTTATGCGATAGCGCTTGGAATACAGTTTTCATTTGGAGTTGTCGAAGTGCGGCGGCATCGCTTTGTAATGGAATTGTCACCATGGCGCGGCCTTGCTCATCTTCCCAAGGGAAAACACCAAACTGCCAGAGCAGACGTTCAAGGTGGTGGTTCAGCAGGAACAGGTCATTGACCGAACCCCAGCGCTCCCTGAAGCGCCAGCACTTTTGTAGGTCGTCTTGGAAAGTCGGCAGCCACGCTGACAATCCGGCGTCATCCAAGGCGGCTTTGAGGCGTCCTTCCTTGTCCAGTACCTGCCCGTTGTTACCATCGCAGTGCCCCAGCAAATTGGCGGCAAAGCTCAGGATGTATCGAACTGCCGGATAGGCAATATCCAAAAAATGTCGCAGATCACCATGAATTCGGTAGCGAAGCCGTTCTTGTAAAATGACCACTTGCGCTCGTTGAACAGCGTTGATGAGCAAGTCCCGGTAGGATTCCGCGAGGTCTTCCTCGCTAAATCCTGCACTAATGCGTGATGCGATGTAACCCTGGAGGCTGGCAAAAACGTTTGAGAATATTTGCGCTTCGTGTTGGCTGGTCCAGTACGGGGCCAGCAAGACTCCCGGACAGGACGTGTCAAACCATTCCGTTACCGCAACTTCAGCTAATTGGTGCACGATGGCGTGCAACGCATATGCAGCGTCCGGATGACCCGGCTCGATTAGGGCCTCACCAATAAATGAAGCCATGACGATACGGCATTTCACCGTTTCGTCGCGTAAGACATCGACGGTCATGGCAACGCCGGTGCCAAGGTCTTTGGTTATGGTCGTTGGCGCGCCGACACCCGGAACGCCCCGGTCTACAGCCGCCAACGCTGCGGGATAGTCAGCGGCGAACGTGATGCCTTCCAGCCGCCCTAGTGGAATCATCGTGGACAGGCGACTAACAACAATGTTTATCGCTGCTGCGATGCGCTCGGCTGTTTCCTGGTCGGCGCATCCCAAGAATGACACTTGATACTTGGAAGGCGGAGTGAATCGTGCTGCCGTCGCATTGTCCAAGTGCAGTTCCGGCGACTCAGGCTCTGAGTCCGGCGGCGGAGCGGGTATTCGGAATTCGCTGGTAGCGGATGCCAAGGCATCGTCCATCATATGCCCGGCCCGTTCCCCAATGCGAGAAGCGACGTTTACCAATCGCAAATCTTTTGTCGCCGCCAGAAAAAAACTATAGCTGCATATGGCCGCTTCTTCATTCCATTGAGTGAGGTTGGGTGCAGCCTGTCCCGGACGTACGCCTAATAACATCCGCCGTTTGGTTAGGGGCATAACTACCGCGTTCACGCTGAGGCCCGCCATCATGTAGGGCTGTGCAACGCCTTCGGTATCATACCCCAAAGCCACACAGTCGGGGAGGATGGCGCCTTCAGGTGGTGCTGCCTCGATGGACCATGCGAACTGCAGCAGATCGGCCCGGCGCACATTATTTTCCAGCAGGCCAGCCAACGCCTTATTGTGACCATCCCGCGCGTTACTGCGAAATGGCAATGCCGTCACTTCCTTGATGAGCGGGGTCGTGTCGAGTGCCGTATTGAAGTTTTCTTTGCAGAAGTAGAAGGCAACACGCGTCAGCATGTGTGGCGGCAGGCCAAGGCTCGCGAAGCGTTTGTCGTTTAAAAATTCGGCGACATAGTTACGGAATCGGTCGGATGGCTCGTCGCTGTCCAGACCAAACAGGCGAAAGGCATTATCCTGATCGCCAAAAACGTCAGCCACGGCCTGTGCCAACAGTTCCATCCCATGGCCGAGTACCTCTCGTAGATGGGAGCTACGTGGCGTGAGATGTGAAACGACGTCGGCAGCCAATGCGGCCGGTGCGACAGAACCGATGGGCAATCCAGACAAAGTGGCTAGTCGCCTTAACACTTCTTTCTCGACGGCCGTGATTTTCAAGTCGAGCGTTAGTTCACCAGCGACAGGTGGCGGAGAATAGAAATCATGCCCGGCGGCGGAAACCTCGATCTCCTTCGGCTGGGGCGGGTCGAACTTTGAATACTCCCAGATGTGGGTAGGTTTTCCGGAAGTGGCGATACCAAATGCTCTTTGATAGGCTTGGGGAATATGATGTTGGTTGCGGCCAGCCACTCCACTGCCTCCCATGCAACAGCCAGAAACTGTAAATAAGAGAATGCTTTAACGAACACCAAATCAATCAGTAAGGGAAAAATCAGTGAATTTTACAACTAAAGCGAATTCTTATTGGAAAGGATGCAGGCTGCATCCCTGTCACGTGGCAAACAGCGGGGGCCGCCTAGGCACGTGAATAGCCTGTTACGATGCCCCCCAAAACGTGGCTCATCCGGCCCACAGCCCTACCCCATTAAAAAAAATGGAACATCGCGTGGCGGCTCAGAGTTCGGGCTTTTCAGGAACGGCGTCGAGCATCCGCTTGAGCTGATCGAGATAGTTATAAAAGGCGTCGCGCCCCTCATCGGTCAGACCGATACGCGTGTTGGAACGGTTGGAGACGATCTTTTTGCGAATCGCCACATAGCCCGCCTCATTCAGCTTTTTCAGGTGCAGCGACAGATTGCCGTCGGTGATGCCCACCTGATCGCGCAGATCAGTAAAGTCCGCCTGCCCCGCCGTGGACAGATAGGCGAGTATGGCCAGACGCGCCCGCGCATGGACCAGATCTTCGAGAGCATCGGCATTAAAGGGTTTCATCGGCTCACCTTGCGAAGTCGCCGCGTATTTAGACCCACAGACTTAGCGCTGGCAAGTGACCTTCCCGTTATCGGCTGTACCGATTTATTTTGTGGGCATGTAAGTTTTACGCGGTCACGGGCGTCTAACCTCTCGTAAGCCCAAACACAGGAGATCAGGATGCTTGGATTGTTTTTACCTGCCCGTTACCGTCTGCCGGCCCTTGCGGCCCTGCTGGTTCTGCTCATCGCCGGTGTGGTCTGCGGCCTCAATACCGGGGCCTTCGAGCAGAACAATCGCGAGGCGCTCCGACTGGCGCGCGAAGCCGCGGCCACGCGATAAGGCGACCACATGCCGCACGATCCGGCCTTTAGCGAGTGGATCAGCCCGCACCTGCCGGCGCTGCGGCGGCTTAGCCGCGCCTTTGCGGCGTCGGCGGATCAGGCGGATCTGCTTCAGGAACTGCTGATCGCCGTGTGGAAGGCGTGGCCAGCCTTTCGCGGAGAGTCGCTCCCGGCGACCTTGTATCTACCGCGTGGCGCATAACCGCGCCCTGACGTGGAAACGGCGCGAGAGCCTGCGTTTATTGCGCCTGTTTGAAACACAGCGCGAGGGCCTGCAACAGCTCCCCCCTGAACCGTCCGATGCCCGGTTGGATCAGGTGTTTGACGCCTTGCGCGCCCTTCCCCCGCTCGACCGGTCGCTGATGCTGTTGTGGCTGGAACAGACGCCCTATGCCGATATGGCCGCCCTGCACGGCCTCAGTGAAAGCCATATCGGCGTGCGTCTGAACCGGGCGCGGGCGCGACTGGCCACGCTTGTTCAGGAGCTATCCGATGAAGATTGAAACCCTGGAGCGCCTGTGGCGCACCCATGACCACGACATGGATCGCACCGCGCGGGCCTTTTTACTGGAGAGTCTGATGAGCGGGATCGAACGTCGCCGTAAGGGACAAACCGTTTTTTTGCTGTGTGTCGGGGCCGCACTGGGCACGATCACGCTTGTCTTTGGGTATGACGCCCTTCGGCATGACAGTCTTGACGTCACGCGCGAATGGGGGAGCGTGCTGATGCTGGTCGCGCCGTGGGTGACGCTGATCCTGATGATGCGCGCGCACGACCGGCACAGGCGACGCTTTGCGGACCCGACGGCGTCTATTGCGCAGAGCCTACAGCTCAGGCTGGACGAAAACCGCGCGGCCCGGCACAGCGCCGTCGTGATGTTCTGGCTGATGGGGCTATTCCCCCTCGTCACAGGCGTGACCCTGTGGCAACTGGTCGATACGGACAAGATGACCGCCACTCAGGCCGTGCAGGGGGCTTTGCTGTTCGGAGGCGCACTGGGGGCTTCGACGCTGGTGCAGACGATCCGCTACCTGTGGTTTCTGAGACCAGAAGGCGCGCGACTTGAGCGCCTTCTGGCCGAATATGCGGGATAATACCAAGAGTCATTGGAAATGACCCTTGGTATTCCATTCGAGAATGTCTCATGTCACTGACACATATGAGACAGTCTCGTGTCTTCAACGGCCGGATGCCGTCAGCATCTTCGGCCGTTGGTATATGGGCCGTAAGCGGCCTATTGCGCGGTCGGCGCGTAGTTGCGCAGGACCACCGGCGCACCCAGCTCGATCGGATAGGCCGACTTGCCCAGTTGCAGGGCCAGCATGAGGGTGCCCGCCTCATAGTCCTTGTCGGCCACGGCCTGCACCACATACATGTCCCATTCGGACGAAATCTGAACCGGCGTGTTGGTCAGGGCCGTCCACGGGGCCTTGTTGAGCGAGATCAGGATGTTCAGCGGCACGCGCGTCGCCGCATCCGGGGTGGCGGCGCGGGCCCACACCCACGCCTGAAGCTTGTCGCCCGCCTTTACCGGCTGAGCGATCTGCGCCACGGCGCCGACATCCCAGGCATTGGGCTGCGCCGCCGACAAAGGGATGCGCAGGGCTGAGCGGATGGGTGCACCCTCCGCCGTCTGCACCGGCGTCGCGTTTTGCGGCGCACCATAGGCGTTCCACGACGACAGTTTAGGCGTATTGATGACGTGGGCCATGACGTCATTGGGATCGACCTGAGGCGTTTGCGCCGTCTCGACCTTCGCCGCCTGTTCGGGGATCAGCGCGCCGTGGATTGGTTTGACCCAGCGATCCGCCGGTATGTCATAGACGATAAAGTCGGAATCGAACTGCCAGTAGGCCCAGGCCCAGTTGCGCGCCTCCGCCGCCCGCGCCACCGCATCGGTATAGGCCACGCGGCTGTCGAGCGGCCCCTTGTCATAGGCCCCGAATTCGCCCAGCAGGATCGGGCGGCCGGTGCGGGCGCTCCACGCCTTGACCTTGTCGAAATCGGCGTCAAGGCGCGCCTGCCCTTCGGCCTTCGTCCACGCCACGCCCTTCACATCCTTGAAGTCCGGCGTCCACGCCGCCCCCTGATGGGTAAAGACGAAGGGCTCATAATAGTGGAAGGTGACGATCAGGTGCGGGTCGTCGGCGGGCAGGCGCAAACCTTCCAGATCATTGAGATTGTTCCACGAGGTCGGGCCGACAATGACGTTGCGCCGCGGATTGGTCTTGCGGATAATTTTGAGATTTTCGGCGATCATGTCGTTCCACACGGCATTCACCGGGCCGTGCGGCTCGTTCAAAATCTCGAACATCACTGTGTCCGGCGCATCCTTGTAATGCTCCGCCATCTGCGTCCAGAAGGCCATGATCTTCGGTCGGCAGGCCTTCACATCCTCGGCGCACTCATTGAAGTTGTGCAGGTCCAGAATGACGTGCAGGCCGGCCTTGTTCGCCGCATCCACCATGGTGTCAAGGGTGGAAAAATAGAAGGGCGACAGGCGGTTATCCTTGTCCATGTGCTGAAACGCATGGAGGTTGACACGCACCGTGTTGAAGCCGCCTTCACGGATCACCGACATCAGGCGCGGCTGAAAGCGCGCCTTGGCCGGGTCCTTCCACAGAGGGTCGTAGCCCAGAATATTGACGCCGCGCTTCATGGCGGCGACCTGCGCCTGAGGTGACATCTCGGCCTGAGCCATGTCCGGCCCGCAGGCCATCAGCGTCAGGACCACAGCCCCAAAGGCACCGACGAAGGTGTTGCGTTTCATAGTGTCCTCCCGAATAGTTATATTTGGTTTTTTTAATCGGGTAACACACTCAGCGACGGGCGTCCACCGGGCGGCGATCAAAGACCGCGCGCCCACTCCGTATAGACGGTTTCCAGTACCGCCAGCGGCACCGGCCCCGCCGTCAGGCCCCGATCATGGAAGGCCTTGATATCGAACTTCGGCCCCAGTTGCGCCTTCATACGGTCGCGCAGACGCACCCACTGGATCTTGCCCGTCATGTAGCTCAGCGCCTGACCCGGCCACACGCAGTAGCGTTCGATTTCGGTGGTGGCGGACGATTCCTGATCGCCATTGGTAGCGACGAAATAGCGGATGGCCTCTTCGCGCGACCAGCGCTTGGCGTGCATCCCCGTATCGACCACCAGACGGATGGCGCGGAACAGGGCCGATTGCAGATAGCCGATATAGCCCAGCGGATCGGCCGCATACATGCCCATTTCGGCCGCCAGCAGCTCCGAATAGAGCGCCCAGCCCTCCGAAAAAGCCGAGAAGCCGCCGACCTTGCGCAGGCGCGGCAGGCCTTGCGTCTCCATCTGGATGGCGATTTGCAGGTGGTGGCCCGGAATCGCTTCATGATAGGTCAGGGTCGGCAGCGACCACGACGGCCATTCGGCGGTATCACGCAGATTGATATAGTAAGCCCCCGGCCGCGAGCCATCGAGCGTCGGGCGCTGATAATAGCCGCCCGGCGCACCGGCTTCGATTTCCTTGGGCACGCGACGCACCACCACCGGCGTCTTGGGCAGGACGCCGAACCAGTCGGGCAATTTGGCTTCAATGGCGCGAATCTGTACGTTCAGATCGGCCAGCAGCTTTTCCTTGGCGGCGTCGGTATTGTCATAGACGTATTTGGGGTCTTTGGCGATGGCGGCCATGCGCTCGCCCACCGTGCCCTGCGTCAGGCCCAGCGCCTTGAACTTCGCATCGGCTTCGGCCGACAGTTCCCTGACCATATCCAGACCGACCTTGTGGATTTCGTCGGGCGTCATCTTCGTGGTGGTGCCCGACGACGACCCCGCCGCGAAGGCGTAATAGGCGTCCCCGTCCTTCAGCTTCCACACGCCGGCGTCGTGCGTCGCCTTTGGGCGCACGGCCTTGAGCGCGTCGATCTGGGCGTTAAGCGCCGCAGCGACCGGCCCGTCGATGCGTTTGGCGGCCTCCGCGGACCAATCCCCGGCAAGGCCCTTGTCGGCGGTCTTTGTGGTCAGAGCCCTGGTCATCGAACTGTCGGCGCCCTTGATGGCCGCCAGCGCCTGCAACTGCGTCAGGGTCTTGTCGATGACGAAATCCGGCGGCACGACGCCCTTGGCCACATCGCTTTTGAAGCGCTCGGTTTCCTGCCCGATCAGGACGGCGAAAGCCTCCAGACGCGCCAGATAGGCCTCAGCATCGGCTTTGCTTTCGATCGTATGCTGATTGGCGAGGAAGTCCGGCGTGGACTGATAAGCCCCATTCAGTTGCGACAGGATGTAGGGGTTAGCCCCGCCCCAGTTGCCGAATTTAAAGCGGTCATAGCCCGACTTGCGGCTCTCATAGCCCCACAGCACCGTATCGTAATTGATGCGATCCATGCCGCTCAGCTTGTCGCGCGGAATGGCTTTCAGCGCCGCGAGGTTCTTTTCGGCGCGCGCAATGCCCCGGAGGGCTTCGGCTTCCGAGGCGTCGTTAAGTTTGGACTTGAGGCCCGCGCGCGCGTCCTTGTCGAGGCCCAGCGAGGTGGCCAGGGTCGGCGACTGATCGACATTCTCGTCAAAGATGGCGTCGAACAGGGCGTTCAGCGTTTTGGCCGTCGCCGGATCGCTGGCGGCATGGGCCCCCGTGGCGGCAAAGGTCGCCGCCGCGGCACCGGTCACAAGCAGAGCGCGTCGATTGAGCATGGGGCTTTTCCTCTTGATTACAGCTTCGCAGCCCATTCGGCATAGACGGTTTCCAGCACCGCCAGCGGCACCGCCCCCGCCGTCAGGCCGGTATCGTGGAAGGCCTTGATATCGAACTTCGCGCCCAGCTTTGTCTGATACTTGGCCCGCAGCTCCAGCCACTTGATCTTGCCGATCATGTAACCCAGCGCCTGCCCCGGCCACACGCAGTAGCGTTCGATCTCGGTCTCGTTCGGATCGCCGAGATTGGCGTCCATGAAGGCCATGGCCTGTTCGCGGCTCCAGCGCTTGTGGTGCATCCCCGTATCGACGACCAGACGGCAGGCACGGAACAGGGCGTCGTGCAGATAGCCGATATAGCCATAGGGGTCTTCGGCATACATGCCCATATCCTTGGCCGCCACCTCTTCGGAATAGAGGGCCCAGCCTTCGATATAGGCGTTGAAGCCGGAAATCTGCCGCAGCATCGGCAGGTTCTTGTTTTCCTGCTGGATCGAAATCTGCATGTGGTGGCCCGGAATGGCCTCGTGATAGGTCAGGGTTGGCAGGGTCCAGCTCGGCACCTCGGCCGTGTCGCGCAGATTGATGTAATAGGCCCCCGGACGCGAACCATCGAGCGACGCCGGCTGATAATAGCCGCCCGGCGCGCCCAGTTCGGTGGCCGGCGGGATGCGCTTGATCGTCACTTTCGTCTTGGGCAACACGCCGAAATAGGCCGGCAGCTTGGCCTGCACCACCTCGACCTGTGTGTTGAGATCGGCCAGCAGCTTGTCCTTGCCCGCATCGGTGTTGGGATAGACAAACTTCGGGTCCTTGGCCATGGCCTTGAGGCGTTCGCCCGTCGTGCCCGTGGTCATGCCGAGTTTGGTCATCACCTTTTCCAGCTCGGCATTGAGTTCATTCACCTTATCGAGGCCGATCTGGTGGATGGCGTCCGGCGTCAGGTCGGTCGAGGTGCCGCCGCGCGCGCCGTAGATGTAGTAGGCCTCGCCCTGCGGAATATGCCACACGCCCGCATCGTGCGTCGCCTTGGGCAGGACGGCTTCGACGGCGGCGATCTGACGGCTGAGGGCCGGGACAACGGCGGTTTCATAGATGTGGGTCGCCTGCGCGCCCCAGTCACCGGCAATGGCCTTCTCCTTCGTGCGGCGGACGATGGATTGCACCAGCACGCTGTCGGCCGCCTTGGTGTCGCGCTGGGTCTTGAGCTGGGTGATGGCCTTTTGCAGGGCGAAGTCCGGCGCAATGACGCCCTTGGCCACGTCGGCCTGCATCTTGGCGGTTTCCTCATCCAGCAGCACGGCATAGGCCTTGAGGCGCGACAGATAGGCGTCGGCATCGGCCTTGGTCTCGATCGTGTGCTGGCTGTCGAGGAAGTCCGGGATCGAGATATAGGAGCCCGTCAACTGCGTGATGACGTAGGGCGACGACCCCGGCGAGCCAAAGGCGAAGCTCTTGTACCCGTTCAGGCTTTGGGTCAGGTCCCACAAGACGGTGTCGTAATTGATGCGGTCCATGCCGGACAACTGATCGCGCGGAATGGCCTTCAGGGCGGAGACCGACTTTTCGAGGAAGGCGGTGTAGCGGGCGCGCTCCTGCGGCGTGGCGGGATCGAGCTTGGCTTTCAGGGCGGCGCGCGCCCCCGTATCGAGGCCCAGAGAGGTGGCCCCCGTGGGCGAATGATCGACCATCTCATTGAAGATGGCGTCAAACGTCGCGTTCAGCTTCGCCGATGCCGTCTGCGCCAAGGCGGTACCGGCCGACAGCCCCATAGCGGCAAGGGCCGAGGCCCCGGACAAAAGCGAACGACGATCAAGCATAGGGGCATCTCCGGAAAAGGTACGGGGCGCACAAGGTTGCGCAGGCAACGACCCTAAACCCGCTCAGCACAGGCCGCAACGGGGTCAAGATGAACTCTCTGTAATGTTTGAAAAGGGCCGGAACGGACGTCTGGACGTGGGGGGCCGATCCTGGGACAAGGAAGCGGCAGCACCAAAGGGGGACAACTCTGGCGATGAGCCATGCGTCCGTTCCGGCATTTGCGACGTTTCGCTTCCCCCCGGCAACCCCCAGCTCCCGGAGCCAAACATCGACACTACAGCGAAATGACTTTAGGTGGAAACGCCATTTCGCTCTAAATTTTTGTTTTGTCGCGATGTTTTTGCGGAAAACCGCTCACACTTTTCCGCAC
>NZ_JAIWNX010000120.1 GCF_020217185.1 Asticcacaulis sp. | reverse complement strand
AGATCGAGCGTCGTGTCGGTATAGGGCTTCAGGTTCGGATTGCCGCGCGACGCGCTGATTTCGCCGCTGGTCTCGTCCTTGAAGGCGCTGCCCTTGGCGGCCATCGAGCCCATACCCGGACGGTTCAGGTTCTGCGTGGCCGAGAAGCGCACCAGAACTTCCGGCGTCATTTCGAGCACGGTGTTCAACGTCGGCAGGACGCCGCTATAGCTGCCATCCACATCCGCCGTCCCGAGATAGGCGTAGGAGTCGCCCTGAATCCAGCCTGTCGAGTTGGTGTCGGTCTGATAGCCGCGCAGGCCGACATTACCGCGGAAGCGCTTGCCGGCGATGTCGCTGTCCCAATCCGCCTGCACATAGACGGAGGTCGTCTTCTCGCTGGTCGTATAGACGTTTTCGATGTCCTGAAGCGCGCCGCCGGTACCGTCCGTGTTCGGGCCAAAGCGGTGATATTCGTTATACTTGGCAAAGGTCTTGGCATAGTCGCCGATCAGCCACGAACCGAAGTTGTTGGTGAAGACCGTCGTGACGTCGGCCACCGGCTTGCCACGCATCTTGCTGCGGGTGCCATTGACGTTGTCGTCATAGAACTTGTCGATGCCGTCCTGAGTGAATTCGTGATAGGCCACGCCCGCACGCAGGGTCCACACGTCCGACAGAGAGTAACGGCCATTAAGGACGGCTTCTTTCAGCTCTGAAGAGTTGTTGAAACCGCGATAATAGAAGGAATCGAGAGCGTAGTTGGCCGGATTTGTCGTGTCCCAGCCCGGGTACTGGAACGACGCGGAACGCCCATCCGAACCGTAGTTGGCGATCAGGTTGCCCTTGGCACGCATATAGAGCTTGTCATCATAGGGCGTGTCGTAGGTGGACTTTTCATAGCCAATATGGCCGTCCAGCGACAGGCGATCGGAGATGTCCCACTTACCGGTCAGCACCAGTTGGTTAAACTTGTTTTCGTTGAGCGAGCGACGGTTTTCGCTGCCGAAGGTCATGCCCGTCACATCGGTCATGGTCACGTAGTTGCTGCTATCCCAGGCGATATTGTTGATCACCGAATTCGTTTGGAACGCGGCCGGCCACACACCGCCAGCGGCAGTATCAAAGGCCACGGAACCCGTGGAAGCCAGCGGGCGGGTCGCCAGGTGCAGTTCGCTGCGCTTGGTCTTGAATTCACCGTGCAGGGCATCCAGCGTCAGGAGCAAATTTTCCATCGGCTTCCATTGCACGGCGGCGGTGACGCCCAGACGTTCCATCTCGGCATTCCACGACGAAATACGGTTGCCGTCGGCGAAATAGAGGTCACCCGACAGGAACTTGGCCTGCTGCGCGGCGCTGAGTTTGGAGATGTTGAGGCCCTTGGTCACAAGGCTCGACAGGGTCGAAGCGCTCGGCTTCGAATAGTTATAGGTGTTATGGCCCTGCTCAGTCGTTTCGCGCTTGCCATAGGCGACCGACAGGGTGACGCCAAACACGTCGTCCCAGTTGCGGCTGTAGAGGGCGGCGATGCGCGGCTGGGTATCTTTGGTGTACTCATTGGTGCCGATTTTCACCGAAACGGCGCCCTTGGTGCCCGGCGCATAATCGAAGGGCTTGCCCGTGAACAGACCGACCGTACCGGCCATGCCGCCCTCGTGTTGCGCGGCCTGATAGGTCTTTTCGACCTCGACGCGCGAAAACAGTTCGGACGCGAAGATATTGAAGTCAAAGGCGCGGTCGCGCGAACGCTGGCCGCGGCTGTCCTGTGCCGAGTCCACATTGCCGAGCACTTCCATGCCGTTGAGCTGGACGCGGGCAAAGTCCGGCCCCAGACCGCGAAGGCTGATGCGACGGCCTTCGCCGGCTTCGCGGTTGATCTGCACGCCCGGCAGACGTTGCAGCGATTCCGCGAGGTTCAGTTCCGGGAACTTGGCCATGTCTTCGGCGACGATCACGTCCTTGATGACGTTCGATTCACGCTTCAGCTTGCGCGCTTTGGTCAGCGAGCCGCGATAGCCCGTGACAACGACGGTGTCGATAGTGTCGCTTCCGGCCTGACCGGCTTTGGGCGCGGCGGGCGTTTCGGTCTGCGCGTAAGTCGGCGCAGCCATGAAGAACAGCGCGCCAGCGGCGGCCCCTGTCATAAGCATCTTCATAGAATGTCTCCGTGAATAAAGCGCGCCGAGCGATCGCGATGCACGGAAGATGCCCCCCGCGGCCGGCTGCGGAGGACACAATTAACGTTTGTTTGTGACAGGTGTGTATTTTGGGAGGGAAAATGTGAACTTTTGTGAGGTTTTTGCGCAACGGTGTTGGAAAACCCGAAAAGCTGACGCGATTCGATTTTCGCGTTAAGTGTCAGAGTCTGAGGTTCGCCTCTCTAAGATAATGATTTTAGAGCGCTTTCTGCAACGAAGTTCGGCGAATGCAAAAGTGAGACGCACTTTTCGGATAAAAAAGCGCGTTAAACCAAAAATTTAGAGCGTGCTTTCGTTTCAATTTGAACGAAATGCGCTTGAGTTCATTATGATTTCTGGTAGAATCATAATGATCAGTGTCAGGCGACCAGAACTTCAACCTCGTGTAGCGCCGCAACCAGTTGCGGCGGCGGGGTCTGATCTGTCACGAAAATATCGATCTGCTTGAAGTCGAGCGCCTTGATAATGCCCTGCCTTTCAAACTTTGTGGAGTCCGCCAGCGCCACAACGCGCGAGGCCCGAGACCATATGGCCGCCTTCAGCGAGGCTTCCGGATAATGGAAGTCGAGCAGGCCGCGTCGTGAATCCACCGCCCCTATTGCAAAGAAGGCGATTTCCGGCGTGAAGCGACCCATAAAGGCTTCGGTCTCGCTGCCGAAACAGGACTGATAATCATAATCCATTTCGCCGCCGGCAAAGAAGACCTTGCAGCCATTACGGCCCGTCATCTCACGCGCCACATCCAGTGCATTGGTAATCACCGTCAGATTGCGTTGCTTGATCAGGGCGCGGCTCAGCCAGTAAGAGGTCGAACCCGCATCAATCAAAATGGTCATATTGTCTTCGACAAGGGCCGCTGCCTTCAGCGCAATCGCTTGTTTTTTTTCCGCATTCTGATTACGTCGCACCAGATAGGGGGCCTCGGCCGCCGTTTCCTTGAGCGTAACGCCGCCGCGTACACGGAAGGCAAACCCCTCTTCTTCAAGCTGACGGATATCTCGCCGGATGGTTTCGTCGCTGACATCGAAGCGCTGGGCCAGATCCGTTATGGTACAGGTACGATGGACCTGAAGCAGATTATAGATTTCTGACTGACGGGTATCCTGAAGCATACGGCCCCGGGGAAGGATAAACATGACGGCTTCTGTTGTGTTGTGTTTTGCCGCAGCCTGTCAATGGCGATGCGCCGAAGTGCGCCGCATAGGGTGTACGTATGACAAACGTGTGATGGCGTGTGAGATTTTGTGGAATTTATGGAAATCCGCGCGTTATAGCCCCAGCCATTGCGGCAGATCGGCTACCGTATCGAGCACCGCGTCAGCCCCGGCGGCGTAGAGCGCCGTCCGCGCCGCTTCAAGTCGCACAACACGCTCGGTCGGATCAAGGGCCGCAAACGCCTCCTCGGTCAGTCCCACCCCATTTCCGCTGGCAGCCACCCCGATCGTGTAGGCCCCGGCGGCCTTACCCGCCGCGATACCGACCGGCGCGTCATCGACCACCACCACATCTGCTGCGGGCCATACGCCCAGCTCAACCAGATTTTTCCAGATCATCAGCGGCGCGGGTCGTCCCTGCGGCGTTTCCCCGGCGCAGACGACCAGCTCCGGCTCATAACCCTGTGCCGCAGCGGCCGCCAGAATGGGCGTCATCATGGCGCGCGTATAGCCGGTGGAGGAGCCGACGCGGATACCGGCGGCGCGCAATCGTTCAAAAGTGGCGCGCGCCCCCGGAATAAGGGTGGCCCGCGCGGTTCCCGCCGCCCGCATCAGCTCATCCAGATGGGAATAGATACGCTCAATATCCGTGTCGGTCGGCAAGCGACGGAACCGGTCCTGCCAGCGCTGCGCCACGGCGGGCTGAGCCATCAGTGCGGCGACGTGATCGCGCTTGGCCTGCCCCATGGGCAGGCGCACCTCAGCCTCTGAGACCTCGACCCCGGCGGCGGCAAAGCCCTGCTGCATGGCGATAACCGGGGCCAGAGAACCAAAATCGACCATGGTCCCGGCCCAGTCAAAGATAACGGCCTTGGGGTGTAGGGGCTTAGTGGTCATGCGCGGTTTCCTTACCATACAGATCATTGAGCGTTTCTTCGGCAATGCCGAAGGATGTGGAGGCCCCGGTGCCGCTGGTCACCACGACCAGCCGTACCCGCTCAGCGGGCGACAGACGCATCAGGTCTTCGGCGGCGCTGGCATAGGTGCCGAGCCAGCGCTCGACAACGGGTGGCGGTTCGATGCCCAGCACGCGGCGGAACTCTTCGAGGATCAGCGCCTCGACCGTTACGTCATAAAAAGGTTCGGGGGCGCGGCCGTAATGATGGCTGTCGCCGACGATTAGCGAGCCATCGGCGTTCTGGGTGACGATCAGGTGCACGCCGGCGTCCAGATACGCCTTCTGTTCGCGCTCGAGCACCGCGCTGAGCGCCGCGCTCTGCGGGCGCTCAGCATAGCCGCGATAGCGCACCAGAGACAGGTCCGACATACGCGGGCAGATCAGATCAAAGCCCGGTGCCGCCAGACGCAGCATGTGCAACTGGCTGCGTGTCACGCCCTGGCGGGCATAGAGGTCGGGATAGAGGTGGGTCAGGTCGTCACCCGGGCAGACGATCACGGCTTCACTGCGCACGCGTCCCTGCGGCGTAACAACCTCGGCACCATCTACCGCCAGCGCTGCCGTATCGAACAGGAAGGTGACGCCGTTGTGCGCCAGCCACTGCACCAGACGCGGTATGGCCGTGCGCGATTCCACGCGCAGCTCGTGCGGGCTGTAGAGGGCACCTTCAAGGGCAGCGCCTATGCCGGCATAGGTCGCGCGCACCGCATCGGGCGTCAGAATCTGACATTGAGCGCCCATCGCATGCGCGGCGAAGGCTTCCAGCACCTGCATGGCTTCGGGGCGCTGCGCGGTGACGAGCAGACCGCGCTGCACGATCTCAATCCCCGCCTGCGGGGCGATCTCGGCCCAGATGTCGCGGCTGCGCTGCGCCCGTCGCCAGGTGTCGGTTTCACCCTGCCCGGTCACGGTGACGAAGCCGAAATTGCGAATTGACGCACCGATCGGGGCGGCTTGACGCTCGATCACCACAGGCCGCAGGCCCCGCCGCAGCGCCATCAGGGCGTGCGCCAGCCCGACAATCCCCGAACCGATAATGGCTATGTCGTACATGAAGGCCTCCCTGCCGCTTCTATAATAAATTATTATTATATCTGTATAGTTATAAATTTCGCGAATTTTGTAACCTTGCCACTCGCGACTGAACTTGGCAGGCTCCCCAAGCCACTATATGTCTGCCTGTGCCCCCCCGCCTGAAAGGAAACGACATGTCCGCACCCGCGCCCGGCAATGCAGACGCTGCCCCAGAAGACCACCCAACACGGCGGCGGGAAACCAGTGGCCTGTCGATCGGGGCCTTGCGTGCGTTTGTAGCCGTGGCGGACCTTGGTTCATTTTCGCGCGCCGCCGCAGAGCTCGGCGTATCACAACCCAATATATCTAATCAGATTATGGCCCTGGAACAGGCGTGTGGTCTGCGGCTTCTGCACAGACGCTCCCACAATCAGAGCCTTACAGATGCCGGACGCGAACTCTATACCCGGGCGCGGCTGGTCGTAAGTCGCATGCAAGATTTTGAGACGGCGGCGAACCTCTTTTCCACTCTGAGTCGGGGGCGGATCGTCATAGGTTATTCAACCCCACCCATTGCTATGGCGCTCATCGGGCACTTCATGCGTACTTACGGCAATATTGAAGTCGTTGCCCGCCATGGCAATACGGCAGACCTCCGCGCAGAGTTGCAGGAGTGCCGTATCGACGTGGCGATTACCTCGCTGATGGAGCCCGACCCCACCTTGTCATGCCATCTGATCGCACACCAAGGTCTGAACCTGCTTCTCCCGGCAAGCCACCCTTTCTGCGGGCGGGCCGATATCACCGTTGAGGAACTGAAAGGCATGGCCTTTGTCGCGCGGGAAGAGGGGTCTGTCACCCGCCTCCTCAGCGAGGCAGCCGTAAGCGCGGCAGGGGGCACGTTTGACCCGGTTCTGACCGTTGAAAGCCGCGAGGCGGTGAAAGAGGCGACTGCGAATGGCGTGGGTTTAAGCTTTATACTGGACGGCGAAATCGGCGAGGACGCACGGCTGAAAGCCCTCCCTGTGCGTGGCCTGACGCGCAGCGTTGGCGTTTACGCGATCGCCCTGAAAGAAAGCCTCGAAATTCCGGCTGTTTCGGCGTTCGTGCGCCTTGCCTGCAGCACCTGACACCATTATAATTATATCCAATGCAGATGAGACATTGGATATGAAATAATTATGACAAACTCAATCACCCTCATCGACGAAATCCGCCAAGTCTATTTGCGTGAGGGCCACCATGCCTATGGCCTCTACCATCTTAACCAGTTGCAGCACGCCTTACAGTCGGCAGCCCGTGCCGAAGCTCAGGATCTGGGCCCGGCCATGATCATGGCGGCCTTACTTCACGACGTCGGGCATATGGTTCACGACCTGGGGCACGCGCCCGCCGAGGAGGGTGTGGATGACAAGCATGAGGTACTGGGCGCGAACTGGGCTGCCGCGCGCTTCCCGCCGGCTGTGAGCGAGCCGATACGCCTGCACGTGGCGGCCAAGCGCTATCTGTGCGCGGTTGAACCGGGCTATGAAGCGGCACTTTCAAAAGACTCGGCCATTTCCCTGCGCCTTCAGGGCGGCCCGATGACCCCAGAAGAACAGTCGGCCTTTCTGAGCACGCCCTACGCCCACAATGCCCTTGCTCTTAGGCGGATAGACGAATTGGCGAAGGAGCCGCAGGCAATCACCCCCACGCTTGAACAGTTCCTCGACACCTACCTTGAAAAGGCTCGCGGTCAGGTCACGGTGGAATAGTCCCCCCTGTCATCGGCACGTTAAACTGGGTCTGTATCAGCCTTCATGAGATCGGGTTTAGCCCGTAACTTTTGGTGCCCATAACTTTTAGTGAAAGTCTTGCCCATGACGTCCGGCCTGACCCGCAGACTGTCGCGCGCCGGCCCCATCTGGGTGGCTGTTTACGCCCTGACGGCCGCCTTCCTGACCTATTTCTGCATGTATGCCTTCCGCAAACCGTTTACGGTGGGTACCTACGCGGAGATAGGCGACTGGCACTTCGCGGTCGATTTCAAAATAACGATCGTCATCGCGCAGGTCATAGGCTATGCCCTTTCCAAATTGATCGGTATCAAGATCGTCAGCGAAGCCACACCGCAACGACGCGGGTTGATGATAATTGCCTTTGTGCTCGCCTCTCTGATGGCCCTGATCCTCTTTGCGGTGGTGCCGACGGGGTTGAAGGTCGTTGCTATCTTCCTAAGCGGTCTGCCTCTGGGCATGATCTGGGGGCTCGTCTTCGGATTTTTGGAAGGGCGGCGTACATCCGAGTGGCTGGGGGCTGGCTTGTGCATCAGTTTCATCGTCTCGTCGGGTGTAGTCAAATCCGTAGGTAAGGCCCTGACCGTTGACTACGGCGTGCCGGAACTGTGGATGCCCGCCGCGACGGGGACTCTCTTCTTTCCATTACTGGCATTCTGTGTGTGGATGCTGTCGCTGACACCCCCGCCGGATGCCGCCGATGTAGCCGAACGCATGGCGCGTCAGCCAATGTTTCGGGCCGAGCGGAAAGCCTTCTGGGCACGGGCGGGGCTGGGTCTTGTGCTGCTCATTGTCGCCTATGTTGTCCTCTCGGCCCTGCGTGACTTCCGCGACAACTTTGCGGTCGAACTCTGGGACGCCCTCGGTTATGGCGATGAGCCAGCCATTTTCAGCCTCTCGGAATTGCCGATCGCCGCCCTTATCCTGCCGCTCTTCGGTCTAAGTTCCTTGATCCGCAATAATGCCCGATCCGTTCTCGTCTATCACGCCATGATCATCATCGGGGCCGTGCTCATCGCGACGGCTACTCTGGCGTGGCAGGCGCAGCTTCTGAGCCCCCTGTGGTGGATGATTGCCGTTGGAGCCGGGGTTTATATGGGCTACATTCCCTACAATGCTGTACTCGCTGATCGCCTGACGGCGGCGTTGGGCCTGCCTGGCAATGCCGCCTTTTTCATGTATCTGGCAGACGCTTCCGGCTATGGCGGCAGTGTCGCTCTGATGCTGCTGAAAAATTTCGGGCTATCCCTTAGCTGGCTCAGCTTCTTTACAGGCCTGTGTTATGTCTCCGCCGCCATCGTCGGCGTCACGACGGTCCTCTCACTGTTCTATTTTCATGCGATGTTTCGTAAGTCCGCAGCCTGATTAAAGCGCTTTTCGAAACGGAGTTCGGCGACGGCAAAAGGCATGGCTTACTTTTTGGATAAAAAGTGTGTCAAACCAAAAAATTTAGAGCGATATTTGGCTATGCAGAACTGTGTCTCAATTCAATCTGAACAAAATTAACTAAAAAAACAAAAGTTTACACATATCTCCGTGTCTGTGTCACCCGAACAGTCGCGCAGCGCCTATCGGTCAAATCTGTGGTTCAAACCGATTTGACGCAAAGTGTTAAACTTTCGCCGAGAATGTGTGGCTTCTTTTTTGACTTATTTTATCTTTGAGCGTCATCGCTAAGGGACGGAAAAGCCTTATATGGGTGCAACGTTGTACAAATTTGGACGGACTTGATCCACAATATATGGCGCGGTACATCATTTTACAAAATACTACATCAATGTTGTACTTTTTCGCGGCGTAGTTCTTTGCTGGGGTAAAGTTATCAAGCCTGTAAAATCTATAACGCATTGAAAAATATTGTAAATCGAATGAAAATTCGTGTATTGGGTCTGATGGTTTCCTCAGTCTGTCCAATATGTTGACTGGATCGTAGCTTCGTAATTTTATGAAAGAAAATCAAGCACTTAGATCGGCAAAATTTTCCGTGGCGCCGATGATGGACTGGACGGACCGGCATTGCCGGGCCTTTCACCGGACCCTGACGAAGGGGGCGCTGCTCTATACCGAAATGGTCACTTCGCGGGCGATCATCAATGGCGACCGTCAGAAGCTGCTCGGCTTTTCTGAGGTCGAGCATCCGGTGGCGCTGCAACTGGGCGGGTCTGAGCCGGATGAACTGGCGGCCTGCGCGAAGATCGCCGAAGACTGGGGCTATGACGAAGTCAACCTCAACTGCGGCTGCCCGTCCGATCGCGTGCAGTCGGGGTCGTTCGGGGCCTGTCTGATGCGCGAACCACAGCTTGTCGCTGACTGTATGCAGGCCATGGGCGAGGCGACCCGGCTACCTGTGACGGTTAAGTGCCGCATCGGCGTCGATGATCAGGACGAAGAGACGGCCCTGTTTGCGCTGGTCGAAGCCTGCCGCCAGGCGGGGGTGCGTAGCTTTATCGTGCATGCGCGCAAGGCGTGGCTTAAGGGCCTGTCGCCTAAGGAAAACCGCGACATCCCGCCGCTCAATTACGAACTGGTCTATGCTTTGAAGCGCGCCTATCCGGATTTGACGATCTCGATCAATGGCGGGATCGGCACGCTGGAGGCGGCCGAAGCGCATCTGAAACACGTCGATGGCGTCATGCTGGGCCGCGCCGCCTATCATGAGCCGGCCCTGCTGGGTCAGGTGGACCGGCGTATATTTGGCGGCGCGGCCGATGTCGGGCCGTTTGAGGCGCTGGAGGCTTATCGTCCCTATATGGAGGCGCAACTGGCGGCGGGTGTGCATCTGCCGGCCATTACGCGGCACATGCTGGGGCTGATGCACGGCCTGCCCGGTGCGCGGGCCTTCCGGCGTATTCTGACCGTGGAATCGATCCGTCCCGGCGCGGGTATAGAGGTGCTGGATCAGGCCATCGAGGCGGTGCGCGA
>NZ_JAIWNX010000119.1 GCF_020217185.1 Asticcacaulis sp. | reverse complement strand
CGCCATGTCGGCGTCACAGGCGCGGCGTGAGGCCTATGAGGCCAGCCTTACGGACGCAGGATAAGGCTGCCCTGCGTGGCCTCAAAGCGGCTGAGGCGACCGAGATAGCTCATGCCCAGTAGTGAGGTGGACAGGCCTTCGCGGATGACCAGGGCCTCGACATCGTCCATCTGGCTCTGGCCGATCTGCACGCGGTCAATAACGACGCGGGCGGCCTGCGTCTTGCCGCTGGCGGTGGTGACGTCCTGATCGTAGGTGAGGGTGTTCAGATTGATGCCCAGACGGCGGGCGTCCTGCGGCGTCAGGGCGACCACAGAGGCCCCCGTATCGACCAGAAATTTGACCGTTGTGGTGTTGACCCTTGCCTCAGCCCAGTAGTGGCCGTCGGCCGCCTTGGGGATGGCGGTGACGCCGCCGATTGTGCTGGGGGCAGAGACGCTGTGCGTCTGGGACGTTTGCACCAGGGTCGCGGTTTCATCGCCTTTGGAAGTGAAGCCTTCGTGCCGTACCACCAGCAGGCCGGTGGCGACCGCACTGGTGATGGCGCATCCCAGAATAAACGCAGATCTCAGCATAACGAAACCACCACCACCGCTTTCGGGCTGCCCGTGCCGGGCCACCGGTCTTTTCCGGTTGGTCACAGTCTATGCGGATAAGGTTTTTTTATCGTGAATCGGTGGAAATGTGGCGTGTTCGGACGAAATTGAATTGGAAAATGAAATTTTGTTTTTTAAAATAACGCATAAAATCAATTATTTGTGCAATTCATAATTCAATTTTTACTCCGGTTACGGAATGTTTGTTGCGCGTTTTTTGAGTTTGTGGCACATTGGTATCCGACGCGACGACGGCTGAGAGAGGTGAGAGTCCCCTGAGAGTTTGCGACGCGTCTTCTTGTTCATCTTGTCATGAAAAAGGAGGCGCATTGTGATGAACGACAATGAAAAGAAACAACACGCTATGACTTCGTTCGCCCTGTTTGGCGGAGTCTTTCTGGGGCAAAAGCCCAAATCCGGGCCGGTGCAAAGCCGCCCGCAGGATTTCAGGCCGTTTGGCCGCAAGTAAAAGCGAAATGACTTAAGCGAAATCGTCATTTCGCTCTAAATTTTCGTTTTGTCGCGATGTTTTTGCGGAAAACCGCTCACACTTTTCCGCACATCGCTCCAGCGTGACGCAAACCCAAAACGTAAAACCCTCCGCGATCACTCGCGGAGGGTTTTTTTTCAATAGCCGGGAAACGACTTAGTTCGAAGCGAGCTTCACGCCGGCCTTGGCTTCCGCAGCGGCCATGTTCGGCGACGCCTTGGTGATCTTGACCGACGGGTTCGAGCCGCCTGCGCCGAAGCGCGCGGTGCCTTCCACCCAGTACAGGCCGTCAGCGCCCAGGAAGTTGTACTTGAATTCGATGGAGTAGGTGCCGGCGCGCACGTCACAGGCATTGACGTTGACCATCTGCTTGCCGGTGACGGGAACGACCTTCGACACAGCGGCCTTGGCCAGACCGGCGAGGGCAGAGCCGGCTTCGGCCTGCTGGGCGTCATCGCACTCGGCGGCTTGGGCGGCGCCCGTCATACCCAGAACGGCGACGGCGGCAATCATAAGGCTTTTCTTGATCATCTCTTTGTAGCTCCTTGAGTTTCTTCAGGATGACTACACTCTATCTGATAATGAATAATCTTAAGTTAAACAGGGCGTTAGGAAATTTTTACGGAGATTAACTCCGTTATTTCAAACACTTGAAATACAAGGGGGTAAATCTTAATGACGTCCGGAGACGAGAAAAAATAAGCAAAAAAATGAAAAAAGCCGCCGGACAGATCGTGCCCGGCGGCGTTTATGTCTTAGTTCGAGGCCAGCTTGATGCCCGCCTTGGCTTCGGCGGCAGCCAGGTTCGGGCTCAGACGCTTCAGCTTCAGTTCGGTCACGGCCGAGCCATTGTACCTGGCCGTACCTTCGACCCAGTACAGGCCGCCGGCGCCGAGGAAGTTGTACTTGAATTCTGCGGTAGCGTTCTTGCCGGCGGCGTCGCAGGTGTTGATGCTCACCATCTGCTTGCCTTCGACGGCAACCGCCTTGGACACGGCGGCCGCAGTGGCGGCGGCGATCGCCTTACCGGCGGCGGCTTCCTGGGCTTCGTCACACTCGGCAAAGGCCGGAGCGGCAAGGGCGGTCAGGGCAAGAGCGGAAAAGATAACAGCTTTCACGGCGTAAAACTCTTTCTGAATCGGTACTGGGCATTCGGCCCACGGGGAGGAGGACGGGATGCGTTGTTGGGCGCGAGTTCAATATACCTATGAGTGTTTAATTGCCGGTGAATCTATTGTGCGGCGCGATGGATTTTTTCACCTCTTAAATTGGTTTTATGCGGTTGAACGCACAAAAAACCCCTCCGGAAGCTCCGGAGGGGTTTTCAATCTGAGAGGTCGTGCCGGTTTTAGGCGGCCGTCAGTTCGGCCAGGAAGCGGCGGATATTCTCGCTCATGGCTTCCGTGCGTTGCGTGAGCTGACGCGCGGCACCCAGCATTTCGGTCGAGGCCTTTTCCGTATCGGCGGCCGAGGCCGACAGTTGCGAGACGGAGGTGGAGGCGGTGGTGGTGCCGTCCGAGGCTTCGTTGACGTTGCGGGCGATTTCGTTGGTGGCGTCGCCTTGCTGGTGCACCGAGTCGGCGATGGACGAAGCGATTTCGTTCATGTGCTTGATGGTGGCACCGATACCGCGGATAGCCGAGACGCCGTTTTGGGCCGCCGTCTGGATGTCCTTGATGCGCTCGCGGATTTCGTCGGTGGCCTTGGCGGTTTGCTGCGCCAGCGACTTCACTTCCGAGGCCACGACCGCGAAGCCCTTACCGGCTTCACCGGCGCGCGCCGATTCGATGGTGGCGTTGAGCGCCAGCAGGTTGGTTTGCTGGGCGATGGCGTTGATGAGGTCAACCACTTCGCCGATCTGATCGGCGGCGCGGCTCAGCTCGACCATCGAGTCGTTGGTCTTGTCGGCTTCCGACACGGCTTCGGCGGCGATTTCCACCGAGCGGACGGCCTGATCACCGATGACGCCGATCGACGCCGACAGTTCGGTGGTCGCCGAAGCAACGTTTTGCACGTTGTCGGCCGAGTTGCGGATCGAGGAGACCGCCGATTGCGAGCGGCGCTCGTTTTCCTGCGCGATGGTGAGCAGGGTGCGGCCGTTGGCGTCGAGGTCCGAGGCGGCGGCCGACAGGGCGTCCAGCATGTCCTGAGCTTCGTGGCGGAAGCGTTCGGCCAGTTCCGACATCTGACGGGCGCGTTCTTCGCGGGTTTTCATTGTGGCGGCTTCGATTTCGGCGAGGCGCAGCTTTTCTTCAGCATTGGCCTTGAAGACATTGAGGCTATCGACGACCGACTTCAGTTCATCGCCACGCGCCAGCGATTGAATGTCCACATTCAGATTGCCGCGCGCCAGTTCCTCAGTGGTCTTGGCGATGCGGTTGATGCCGGTCACCGTAGCGCGCGAGAAGACGAAGGCGATACCGCAGGACAGGACGGCCATGATGGCGGCGAAGACGGTCAGCATGGAGATGCCGGCGGTCTGGGCCGTGCGGGCGGCTTCGGCGTCCGCCTTGGCCTGAGCGACCTGACCGGCGATGATCTTGTCCGAGATTTGCGACATCTTGGCGTAGCCTTCGTCGAACTGCGACATCAGCGGCGCGACGGAGGGGAAATCGACGGTCATGACCGAGCCGGCGAACTCGACGGCTTCCTTATAGGTCTTGACCTCCTTGCCGAGGTCTTCGAGGTCTTTCTTCTTGGTGGCGTCGGTGGTGGCACCTGCCATCGCCTTGATGCTGGTTTCGATCTTGCCGAGGTCCTGCACGACCAGGGCGACCTTCTGATCGGCATTGGTGCCGGCACCCGACGCCTGATCGGTCATGGCGCGGAACAGCTGGCCATTGGCTTCCTTGATGGCCGACTTGATGTCGCCCATGGCCTGAACGGCCGGGAGGCTCTGTGTATTGATGTTTTCAATAGCCTTGCCCTGCGTGTTCATCACGGTCACGGCCCCGAAGGCCAGCGCGACGATCAGCGCGGTGGCGACGGCGGCCGGAGTCATGAACTTCAGCGTGAAGGACAGGTTGGAGATGCTCAGCTTGCCGCCGGCAGATTTCGACTTAGTCATTATGGCCCCTGACAATCTAGTGTCTGCTTTTCCGGTACGGCGTTTGCGGGGCCGCCCGGAGAAATGGTTTTCTGGGGTCTTGGTGCGTGATCCAACTACAGGCACGACTCATCACGCGTCCGCAAACCCCGGATTGTCAGGCAGGGTGTCAGAACATAGTTGTTGAAACCCTAACATCCGTCATTTTTTTTGTCTTATAATAAAACGCGGGTAACCTTAATAAAAACAGCGCCTAAGAGTGAACCCAGGCGCTGTGGTGTGGTTTTTTCGTTTAGAAAATCGCCCGGTTACGGCTTGGTCTGCGTTGCCGTTTTCGCGGCTTGCGTGAGCGCCTGAGCATCCTCGCCCTTTACTTGTGATGACAGGGCGATGGCCTTTACAGCGCTATCCTTGCTGGTGTCCCGCAGATGGCTGAGGGCGTCAGAGGCCTTGGTATCCACCGGGGCCGCAGGCAGGGCAGGGGTTTCCGTCGTCTCTTTCGCCTGTTCCAGAGTCGGGGCCGCCGAGGGGCGGACCTGATCGGCGGCGGCCAGCATCTGCGCGCCACGGCTGGAAAACTGATAGAAGGCGTGGTTGCCGATGGTGGCGGTGCGCTGCATGCGTACCGACCAGTCGGGCGAGATACCCAGTACGTGGAAATGGGTCGAAGCGCCGACCGACTTCATCACATAACCGTCCAGCGCGTCTTCGGCGACGGTGCGGGCGCGCTTCCACGCCCAGCTTTCGACGCGGTTGGACATGATGCCGTTGCAGGTGAAGCTGAACTGACAACCGGTGCGCTTCACCGCGCCCTGATAGACCACATTACAGATGGTCTTGGGGTAGGCGGGGTGACGCACGCGGTTCAGGATCACCTGAGCCACGGCGCGCTGACCGGAATCGGTTTCGCCGCGCGCTTCGTAATAGACGGCCTGAGTCAGGCAATCGAGATCGGAGGCGGAGCGGTTCTTCAGATCAAAGGGCGACGCCGGAGCCGTGCGCGACGGTGCGCGCATCAGGCCCAGATCAAGGCTGGCCTTCAGCACCGGGGCGGAGGCGGCTTCGGCCTTGTGCGCGCGGGCCGGGCCAACCAGAGACGCAAACAGGTCGGTACGCTGGCGGTCCTGACGCAGGCGCATCGTGGCCACAGGCGAGGTATAGGATTCGTGACGCATGACCAGCGCGATGGCGCGGCGGTCCAGATCGTCCTGAAGCGCGGCGATATGCTTTTCGCCGTTCATCTGACGCAGACGGTCCGCGCCATAGGAATGATCGTTCAGGCTCATCAGGCTTTCGGCCTGTTCGCGGATTTGCGCGTCGCGCGTCAGCTTGCCGCCTAACCAGGCAGAGCCGAACGCGGCGGTCAGCATGAGGCTGGAGCCGCCAGCGGCGGTCAACAGGCGCATCTGACGGCGCGTAAGAGACAGGTTCAGACCCAAAGGTGTCTTGTCCTCAGTAACGAGAGCGCACCGCGCTCCCTGACAGAGGGCAACCCCACCATACATTCTTCTGAATGCATCAGGCCGTTTCACAACACGGAAACACAGCCTTCCGGGGGCGCCGGAGCCGACGACGCACATAACTGTGCCTATCTACAGCCGGTCTTATAGCCAGAAATATGGCAAAAATGTGTTAAAGCGTCAATCGCGTAAAAGGAGCATCAGTTCAGAGGGGGTGAGAGTGAGAAAATTTCTCATATAATGCCTATTTTTTATCAAGATGTGCGCTGCAATGACTTTTTATTTTATGAAGTATTGAAGAGATAAGCTTATCCGCTTTTTTCTTGCGATATTCATGGAGGGGGCTTTCGGTTTTGCGATCATTACAATTCAACGAAGTTTACTCACGTGACGCAAAAGTGAAACTCAGGCGCCGGGTAGGTATAGAACATTGTTATTTTAAATTTGCGGTTTCAAGGCACTGGAATCCCGAATGAATCCCTCTCAGGCGAGGGAGTCACGAAAACTTGAAGCCCGCAAAACGGCCAATCTGGCCGTAGGGCGCAAAAGCCGCGGGTCGCCCCTTTTTATTTTTTTGCAGGACGCTATGTTATGTTCATGAACCGTTCTCATATCGCCCGCCTCATTTTCGAAGATCCCCGCCGTTACGCCGCTGATGTCGGCGCGCAGGACTTCCCGCCGACCCTGTGGTCGCCGCACCGCCCCGACCGGCCGCAAAAGTCGGAAGGGGGGCGGCGGTTCGTGCTGCATTCGGCCTATGAACCGGCGGGGGACCAGCCGGCGGCGATTGCCGAGCTGGTTGAAGGGGCCAATGCGGCTGAGCGCGATCAGGTTCTTCTGGGCGTCACCGGGTCGGGCAAGACCTTTACCATGGCCAAGGTGATCGAGGCGACGCAGCGCCCGGCGCTGATTCTGGCGCACAACAAGACGCTGGCCGCGCAGCTTTATAGTGAGTTCAAGGCCTTCTTCCCGGAAAACGCGGTCGAGTATTTCGTCTCCTACTACGACTACTACCAGCCCGAAGCCTATGTGCCGCGTACCGACACCTATATAGAGAAGGACTCGTCGATCAACGAACAGATCGACCGCATGCGCCACGCGGCGACGCGCGCCATCCTTGAGCGCGACGACGTGATCGTGGTGGCCTCGGTGTCGTGCATCTACGGTATCGGTTCGGTCGAAACCTACACGGCCATGACCTTTGAGCTGAAGGTGGGGCAGACCATTGACGAGGCGCAGTTGCGCGCTGATCTGGTGGCGCTGCAATACAAGCGTAATGATGCGGCCTTTGAGCGCGGCACCTTCCGCCGCCGCGGCGACGTCATCGAAATCTTCCCGGCCCACTACGAAGACCGCGCCTGGCGGGTGTCCTTGTTCGGCGATGAGATCGAGGCCCTGACCGAGTTCGACCCGCTGACCGGCAAGAAGACGGCGGACCTGAAAGACCTTAAGGTCTATGCGGCCAGCCACTATGTGACGCCGCGCCCGACGCTGCGTCAGGCCATCGACCGCATCAAGGCCGAACTGAAACTGCGGCTGGATCAGCTCCATGCCGAGGGCAAGCTTCTGGAGGCGCAGCGCCTTGAGCAGCGCACCACCTTTGATCTGGAGATGATGGAGGCCACCGGGGCCTGCGCCGGTATCGAAAACTATTCACGCTATCTGACCGGACGGGCGCCGGGCGAACCGCCGCCGACCTTTTTTGAATATCTGCCGGAAAACGCGCTGCTGTTCGTGGATGAAAGCCACGTCACCGTGCCGCAGATCGGCGGCATGTATCGCGGCGACTTTGCGCGTAAGTCGGTGCTGGCCGAATACGGCTTCCGCCTGCCGTCGTGCATGGATAACCGGCCGCTCAAGTTCGAGGAGTGGGAGGTGATGCGGCCGCAGACCGTCCACGTTTCGGCGACGCCCGGCAACTGGGAGATGGAGCAGACGGGTGGCGTGTTTACCGAACAGGTGATCCGCCCGACCGGCCTGATCGACCCGCCGGTCGAAATCCGCCCCGTCTCGACCGACGGCGCCAATCAGGTCGATGACGTGATTGCCGAGGTGCGCGAAGTCGCCAAAAACGGTTATCGCTCTCTGGTCACGGTGCTGACCAAGAAGATGGCGGAAAACCTGACCGAATATATGCACGAGCAGGGTATCCGCGTGCGCTACATGCACTCCGACATCGACACGCTGGAGCGTATCGAGATCATCCGCGACCTGCGGTTGGGGGCGTTTGATGTACTGGTGGGGATCAACCTGCTACGCGAAGGTCTCGACATCCCCGAATGTGGCTTTGTGGCCATACTCGATGCCGACAAGGAAGGCTTCCTGCGCTCGGAAACCTCGCTGATCCAGACCATCGGGCGGGCGGCGCGCAACGTCGAAGGCCGCGTCATTCTTTATGCCGACAAGATGACGGGCTCGATGGAACGGGCGCTGGCCGAAACCAGCCGCCGCCGTGAAAAGCAGATGGCCTACAATGCCGAACACGGCATCACGCCGGAAAGCGTCAAGCGCGGTATTTCCGATATTCTGGATAGTCCGTATGAAAAGGCCGACCGCGTTCAGGTGCCGGTGGGCGTCGCGGCCAGGGACTCCAAGCCCTTCCTCGGTTCCAATTTTCAGGCAACACTCAAGGACCTTGAGACGCGGATGCGTGAGGCGGCGGGCAATCTGGAGTTCGAAGAGGCCGCTCGCCTGCGCGATGAGATCAAGCGCCTCAAACTGCTGGATCTGGAGTTCGCCAAGGATATGATCGGGGACGGGGCGGTATAAATTTACCGTCAGAACGCTTCGCGAGCGTTTCAATCCGATACTGAGGCTTGTGCGTCACGCCCCTGTTACGAAAATGTGCCAGTTTGAAACGAAACCGGCTGGATTTTCGCGACGAAATGCCTCACTCTGTGGTCTGATAACCGGAGTCATTGCAAATGACTTCGGGTATGCCTTTCGAGACTGTCTCAAGTCTCTGACACATATGAGACAGTCTTGATGTTTCAACGGCCGGATGCGGTTAGCATCTTCGGCCGTTGGTATGAGGTGTGCATAACCCCTGGTTGGGGCCCCGTCGCGTTTCAATTTGGCTGTGTGACGGCATTCCGGGGCGCATAGAGAAGAGGTTGGGGTGTGATATGCGTAGAACCAGATTGAATGTGGTGCCGCCCTCGACGAAGGGGGTCGCAATCGAAGCCGAGATGATGGGGGGCGTGGGCGAACCGGCCCATGAGGTCATCAATGTCGTGCCTGTGCCGCTCAACACGGCCAACAGTCTGCAATCGCTCGTCGATGCGACGGTTTCGGCGCGTGAAAGCCGCACCCAGCGCGTGCGCCGCCTTCAGGAAGAGGCCAAGGCGCTGGCGCGCGAGCAGATTTCCGAGCTGGAAATCCTGATCGACGCGACGGCCAAGATGGCGCATGAAATCGCCGAAGGGGGCGAGGCCTATCCGGTGGGCGCGCGAGAACTGAGCCGCCGACTGGCTGACGAATTGCCGCGCACGTTGCAAACCCTGCGCATCGTCACCAAAAAGAGCCTTTGAACCTGTATTTTGCAGGGCCTGCGGCAATAAGGTGCATAATTCGACTCGCCTGTCTGGGGTTTTACGCTTACATCTGTGACTTCCGTTTCGGGACAGGGATGCACAGGACATGGCCGCGTATGTAAAGTCAGGTGTGGCGCTCTCTTGGCTGGCCGCCGTCGCGCTGATGACCGGTTGTGGCAAGAAAGAACAACCCCCTGCGCCTGAGCCCGCTCCGGCCCCGGCCTCTGTGGCCGCGCCACCGCCCAAACCGCAGGAGCCTCTGCCGGCGCGTCAGCCCGGCCTGTGGGAGACGACGCTCAGCGAAGAGGGCTCGGAAAGTCAGGCCCAGACCATGCGCATCTGCCTCGACGCGTCCACCGAGAAGGAGCTGGGTATTACGGGCACTGACCTCAATGGCAATCGCTGCCGCTACACGACGGTCAGCCATCTGGACGACGGTTCCTGGGGCATTCTCGCCGAATGCAATATGGGATCGGGCGGCAAGATGGAGGTGTCGGGCAGCATCACCGGCGACTATACGCGCGACTACACCATGACCCTGCGGTCCCAGACCACGGGGGCGGCGCTGGCACATATGAATCGCGTGGTCAATATGACGATCAAATCCAAACGTCTCGGTCCGTGTAAGGCCGATCAGAAGCCCGGCGATGTGACCCTGCCCGGCGGCGACGTCAGCTTCAACCTGTTCGATATGGCCGGGCGCGAGCCGGGGAAGCCCAAATAGGTTAAACCAGCCAGCTCTTGGGATTGGGGATCGGGCGTTTATGGAAGACGTGGTTGAAGCCCACGGTGCAACGCCCCACGATCCACAGGAACAGGGCGAAGACGAGGATCAGCACGATACCGCCCAGCACCACGCTCGACATCACCGGTGA
>NZ_JAIWNX010000118.1 GCF_020217185.1 Asticcacaulis sp. | reverse complement strand
GGTCAGCAGCACAACCAGCGGCACAAAGGCCCCGATGCCCACCCAGAAGGTCCTTTTCTGAAAGGCATAGTGGGTTTTCAGCCAGTCGGGGGCGTCGTCCTGAAACAAATAGATCAGGGTGATGGCGAGGACGCCCGAAATGCCACCGACGATCAGGAAAAACAGCAGCAGATAGTTGACGATCGGGATGATCGTCGTGTCGCTGAGTTTGGTGCGGGTGGCGGGCGTGTTCATAAGTGGTCCAGATCGAGTTCGGGTACCAGAACAAGCACGTCCGTCACCCCGATATCAAGCCCCATCTGCGACAAAAGCGTCGTAATCTGTCCGCGGTGGTGGGTTTGGTGATTGAACACGTGGCTCAGCACCAGCCCCAGCGGTTTAGTATGGGCGTCGCCATTGACGCGGCGATAGGTCAGAGGCATGTCGAGATCGGCCTCGCTCAGGCCCTCGATATAGCTCAGCCACAGATCATCCAGTTCCCTGCGCACCGGCGCGAAGGCGCTCAGTTCGCTATACAGCGTATCATTCAGGCCCGTGGGTTGCGGCAGGGCCTTGGCGGCCGACAGTGCAACACCCGTCGCATGGCCCCTCAAACGGCCCATCCACAGCAGGTCCGCCACGATCAGGTGGTTGAGCGTCCCCCACACCGAACCGAAAAAGGCCCTTGTATCGGCGTGGAAATCGGCGTCGGGATGCGCGGCCATCAGCTCCAGCAGTTTGGCGTTCATCCACTGGTTATAGCGGGCCATCAGGCCCAGATGCGCCAGATGGCTCATTTGCGCATCACCACGGTGCAGCCGGAGCGGTCGGCATCGGCCAGGGCTTCGGGTTTGGAGATGCGGATACGCACCTCTTCGGCCTGCGGCAGGGCCAGTACGGCCTCTGCCAGGTCCTCGGCCAGGGTTTCGACCAGCTTGATATGACCGCGCGCGATGAGGTCGCGCGCCAGATTGCCAACCATTTCGTAGTTCAGCGTGTCTTTCAGGCCCTTGATCTCATGAAGGCCGATGCGGATATCGGCATCGATGATCAGGGGCTGGGTGCGGCCGTGTTCGTAGTCATAGACGCCGATGGCGGCTTCGACCTTCAGGCCTTCGACAAAGACGTGGCGGCTGATCAGAGGCATGGGGCGCTCTTTTTCTGCCAGTTTTCAGGCGGCAGGAGATCGTTGATCGACAGATCGGCCCGATGGCACCAGTCGGCCAGACGCGGGCCGTGGCTAAGGTCTTCGGGCGTCAGTATGACCGTATTGGTCGGGGTTTCTTCGATTTCAAAGCGCACGCACGCAAAATCCGGCACGTGGGCGGACAAGATGGCGTTCAGCTTGTGATAGAGGGCGAGTGCTACGGCTTCGGTCGTCGGATCGCCCGGAATGATCAGCAGACGCGGCAGAAGATCGGGCTCATGCGCCTGAAAAAAGCCGATCAGCGGGTCATCGGCCCCCAGTTGAAAGGCGTGATCCAGAGCGTCATCGACAAAGCGGTGCCAGTCGCGCTTGAGCGCATCAAAACTCTGGGCGTAGTTGGATTGCCCCCACTTCACCGTGTCCGGCGATTTGGCCTTCAGCGTCACGCGCACGAATTCATTATGGCCATGCGGGGTCGCGCACTTCGACGAACGGTCGGCGCGCAAACGGTGAGCCATGGAAAAACGACGGGTGAACTGAATCTGCACGGATAGGGGCCTTTTCTTGTGCGGCAGCTAAAAGCGCAAAAGCCCGCGTGAGTCAAATCACGCGCAGTGTCTGCAAGAATTGGCCACGAAAAACACGAAAATCGCGAAAAGCGTAACATCGGGCGGTGCTTGCCCGAAGGGCTGTTAGCCTCGTTTGTGAGCGACTATCAAGGACGCTTCGCTCAAGGCTTCAATATAACGGATTTCGTGCTTTTCGTGTTTTTCGTGGCTAAAACCTGCGGCCAAATCTTACCAAGCGCCGATCTTGGCATCCTGACGGTGATGATCCTCTTCGGCCAGCAGGCGGATGGCCTCCAGCGCCGCCATGCAGCCCATACCGGCCGCCGTGACCGCCTGACGGTAGACGTCGTCCGTCACATCGCCCGCCGCAAAGACGCCCTTGATGGCGGTTTTCGGCGTGCCGGGTTCGACCTTCAGATAGCCGCCGGCATTGGTTTCAAGCTGCCCCTGGAACAGTTGCGACGACGGCGCGTGTCCGATGGCGATAAACACGCCGTCGAGCGGCAGTTCGTGGGTATCGCCCGTATGGACGTTTTTCAGGCGCACGCCGGTGACGCTGGCCCCGCCGAATTCATTGGTTTCGCCCAGAATTTCGTCAATGGCCGAATTCCACACCGGCTGAATCTTGGGCTCGGCGTACATGCGCTCGGCCAGAATCTTTTCCGAACGCACCGAGTCGCGGCGGTGGATCAGATAGACCTTTGAGGCGAACTTGGTGAGGAACAGGGCCTCTTCGACCGCCGTATTGCCGCCGCCGACCACGGCCACCGTCTTGTTGCGGTAGAAGAAGCCGTCACAGGTGGCGCAGGCCGACACACCGAAGCCCTGATAGGTCTTTTCCGACTCAAGGCCCAGCCACTTGGCCTGAGCGCCGGTCGAAATGATGACGGTTTCGGCCAGATAGACGTTCCCGGCATCGGTTTCGAGGCGGAAGGGCCGCTGGCTGAGGTCGGCCTTGACCACGATGTCGGTGATGACCTCGGTGCCCATATGTTCGGCTTGCGCCTTCATCTGATCCATCAGCCACGGGCCCTGAATGACCTCGGCAAAGCCCGGATAGTTTTCGACGTCCGTGGTGATGGTGAGCTGACCACCCGTCTGCGGGCCGGTGAACACCACCGGGTGCAGCAGGCCCCGCGCGGCATAGATGGCCGCTGTCCAGCCCGCCGGGCCGGAACCGATGATGGCGCAACGAACAGTACGGGGCGTGGTCATGGCAGATTCGATTCTATCTTGGGGTAAACTGGCCCCTTAGATAATGACCGGCTGTCGCCTTGTCATCCCTCCGTTAAGGGCTGTTAACGTTTTTCGTCGGGATGCGTTTGATTATAGAGCGCCAGTACGGCCTCGGCGGCGCGGTGCGTCTCGTTCAGCGGTGTATATTTCCACGTGCGCAGTTCGCCCGACCACGGGCGCGCGGCGCCGTATTCCTGAAGGCCCTGATGGAAGCGCCCAAACTTGGCCCCTGCGCCGCGCGCATCCATGGGCAGGACGTGCACCGGCTTGCCCGTGGCGGCGGCTTCGGTGGCCATGTTCACCGAATCCTCGGTGACGAGGATGTGGTCGGCGGCGTTGAGGAAGGCGAAATAGGGGTTGTCCCCCTTACCCTCATAGATGATGCCGTCGAGGTCTTTCAGCCCCTCGGTCAGGATGGCGCGGGCGGCTTCGGGGGTGCGGCGCGACACGCTGAGCAGCAGGGTGGCCTTCTTGCCTTTGACGGCGGCGCGAATCTGCTGGACGAGGGTTTCGGCGCGCGCCGGCGATATGTCGTGGCTTTTGGAGCGCCCGCCGATCAGGGCGGCGATAAACGGGCCGCTGAATTTCGACAGGCTTTCGGCCCACGGGGCGGCCTCACGGCTGAGGCGTTCCGGCGTGACGCGATGGGTGGAGCCCAGAAGCGGCAACACATTGTCGCCCTTTACCTCGTCGTGCTTCGGCGCAATGACCATGTCAAAGCGTGAGGACGGCATGCGGGGGTCCTGAAGCTGCACCACCAGGGTCTTGCCCTGAGAGCGGCGGCGCATGCGCAAGGAATGGGGGAGGGTGGCGCGTCCGGCGGCGATCCAGATGTCAGGATAGGGCGGACCAATAAGGTCGGAATCGCGCTTCAACATTACATCGGGCCACAGACGCAGCGCTGTGGGCCAGCGGTCGAACAGACGGCGATAACGGATATGGCGGACGACGATCTGGGTCGGGGTGAGGACGGCAATGGCTTCGGCCAGCCCCAGCACCTGATTGTGGATACCGGCGCGACCGTCCGACACCGCCCAGACGATCAGCGGGCGGTCCGAGGGAATCTTCAGCGACTCTTCGGTTGTGACGGGCGGAGTTAACACGCTTCAATCCCAAGATGCGGAGACAGAAAAAGCCCCCACCACCGCATCTCACCTGCCGGGTGGCAGGCTCGTGCGGTCCCCCTCCCCAGCGAGCTGGGGAGGTATGAAATATGCCAAACTCCGGCGACGGGCCGCCCCGAGCCGGAGTTTGTCGATTCCCATCCCCACGTCCTGATCGTCAGATCAGGGCGTGAATTTAGCTAAATCCACTCGACCTTGAGGATTTCGTAGGCCTTGACGCCGGCGGGGGTGTTGACCTCCACCACATCGCCCACTTCCTTGCCGATCATGGCGCGCGACAAAGGCGAGCTGAGCGAGATGCGGCCCGCCTTGACGTCGGCTTCGTGCTCGCCGACGACCTGATAGCGGCCCTCTTCCTCGGTGTCCTCATCGACCACGGTGACGGTCGCGCCGAACTTGATCTGATTGCCGGACAGCTTCGAAACGTCGATCACCTGGGCGCGGCTGATCTTGTCCTCGATCTCGGCGATCTGACCTTCGATCCAGCCCTGACGTTCCTTGGCCGCGTGATATTCGGCGTTTTCCGACAGGTCACCATGCGAACGCGCTTCGGCAATCGCCGCGATAACGGCGGGACGTTCCACCGACTTCAAACGCTTGAGTTCGTCGTCAAGGCTTTGGTAGCCCGCGACGGTCATCGGCACTTTTTCCATGTGCGATTGTTTCTGAAACGCCCTGAGTGAAAGACAATAGAGCCGACGACGGTCGAGGGCGCCTGCGACCGGCCGGAAAACCTGTGTTGGAACTTAAGCCGCGCGCCGGACGCTATTTGCAGAGCACCCTTGCAGGACGGGGCACGCTTCATAGCGCAAAACGCGCGAAAAAACAAACTGTGTTTCAGATAGGCACTCAAGAGGCGGTAAACAGCCCCAGTTGAGAAATTTTCAGTCGCTTCATACCCTGCGGGATCGGCTCTGCCGGGGGCGCCTGATCTTTGATGACAAAGCGGACCTGTAGCGGTCCCCGCGTGCCTGAGGTCACCGGAAGAGGTACGGTGATCTCTTTGACCTTTTTTGACATTTCATAATCCTGAGCCACCTGTCCGTTGATCAGTACCGACACGCGTGCCGGGCGGGCGGTATTCAGGGTGAACCGCAGTTCTGAGCCGGGGGCAATGGTCACTGAGTCGGGTAGGGTCAGACTGGCTTCGGCCCCACGGGTCCAGACACCGCCTTCTTCGCCCAGAGCCCAGTCGCCATCCAGCAGGCAGGCGGCGGGCTTGTCGCGCGCCACAGGCTGCATGACGTTTTGCGGGAAGGGATGCGGGGCCGGGACGCGCCCAATCGAGGCATCCGCTCTGACGGGTGGCAGGAACCAGATGCCGTCAAGCTCTCGCAACTGCCCCCTCAGCGAAGGGTGCGGCAGGCAGGGATTGATATACACATATAACTGGTCCGGATGTCGCACGCCCTGCAAAAAGCGCTGGTAATCCGAAAACTCCAGAGCTTCCTGTTTGGGGTTCGGGCGTGCCGCGTACATGGTATTGATGGGCACCTTAGCTGAAACGGCGCGATAGGTCATTTCATAGAAGACGGGCTGATTGGCCAGAGCATTGGGGGGGACGAAATTGACCTGCGAACTGGCGGCGATCAGTTGTGTCCATTGTGGACTTTGGGCGACCTTGACAACGGCGCGGTCCGAGGCCCGCGCGGTCAGACTCTTGACATGGCTGGAGAAGGCGCCGAGGTCCATAAGCTGAAGCCCGACGATCACCCCCAGCCACAGGTTACGTCTGGGGGTGCGATAGATAACCAGCAAGCTCAGGAATACCAGCGTATAAGCCACCGGCCAGAACAGGCGGCCTGAGGCGCGGATCACGCCAGCCACGGAGAGGGCTGCCTCCGGCAAGGGGATATCGATCAGGGTCTTGCCGAAAATCTGGATCTTGGTCGAGATGGCCAGCACGGTGAGTAAAATCAGTACCCATTTGAGTCCACGCGCCCGCTCGAAGGCCTGTGTGGTCACTTCGCGCGTATCGCGCTCGTCGCTTGCCGCCTCTGGCTGTGGTTGCGGCTGAGGGCTCAGCTTGCGTGAGCGGCGGGTCAGCCACCACGCGGCCCCGATCAGCACCAGTACGCCTGCTCCCAGATACTGGAAGCCCTCAAAGGCCTGACGGGGCTCCTGCTTCGGTAAAAAGGACAGGAAGGACGGCAGACCGGACGGATTAAACGGTCCGTCCAGCCCCATGGAATAGATACCGAAGCCATCACCCGCCGGGCTGGTTCCGGAAAACGCGCCCCCCGCCCACAGGGCTATCAGACACAGTGTGGCACTGATACCCGCAGCGCCGGCCAGCCCGATCAGGGCCTTCGGGTCGCGCGTGCGGCGGATAGTCTGTAAGGCCTGCCACTGATCGGCGGCCCAGATAAACAGGCACATGATCAGCAGATAGGGGTGGATCAGCGAGGCAAGTGTCAGGTTGGCGGCCCAGCCTATGGCCTTGTCGCGCGGTGTTTCGACCGCGAAAAAGATGTATAGCGACCACAGGATCAGCCAGTGCGCAAACAGCGTGTCGTGCCCGATGCGGTTATACAGTGTGGGCAGCAGGCACAGAAGCAGGGCACCGCCCAGAGCGCTCCACGCCGTCGGTGCGAAGCGTTCCATCAGACGCAGGGCAAGCACGTATTGCAAACACAGGCACAGCAGGAACCACAGTCCAATGAACTGAAAATTCGCCGGTAAAAGCGGGCTGATCAGCTTCAGAGGCAGTGAAAGGAGCGGGTTCGAGTCGGTGTAAAGCACACTCAGACCGGTGGGGTGCGCCAGAAGGTCCTGATGGTTGAAGCCATCTGCCCCGTTACGATAGGCGTGCCAGCCGAGAAAATGCTGTGCCCAGTCGCCGTGCATCACCCAGCCGATATTGGTCGGGTCCACAATCGCCGGGTTAAAAAAGGCCAGAAACAGCAGAACGGGCGCGCCAAACAGTGCCAAACGATAATGGGTGCTTTGTGTCGTGTCTGGCATATGCCTCTCTCGGTCTGTCAACGGGAGGCCATTGCACGCTTAGCAACGCGCGTAATGTCTTGTCAGTCCGGACATGACCGCCCCCTTCGGCACTGCACACCTTAAAGAGGGGTTTGGCTGAAAACAAGCACGGCAGTGCAAAAAAAGCCCGGCCGAAGCCGGGCTTTCAAAGAGACGATTACGGTTTCTGAGGGGCCTGCTGACCGGCGGTGACGCCGACCGGTTGGGCTTTGACCGCCGCTTGGGCTTCGGCGATTTTGGCCTTCTTCTCGGCCTCTTCCTTCTCGCGCACGGCGGCGTCTTCGATGGTCAGGCGGAACAGCTTCATGCCCCACTGGCGTTCATCGTCGCCCTGACCCAACTCCTTGAGCGACAGCGGGTCGCGCACGATGAAGGACACCTTCATGTCGGGGCGGTTGAACACCGACGGCGGCAGGGGAATATCCTGATAGGAGCGGATTTTTTCCAGCTCCATCGTGGCACGCTTGCGCCCATTGATCAGCACATCGACCGTCATCGGGCGGAAGAAGCTCTTGGCCACCAGCCGGATCGACGGCTTGACCGGGCGTTCACCGCTTTCGAACTGCACCTCCTGAATGGGGATGACCAGCTCAGCGCGTTTGCCCAGCGTCCATGCCCCGTCGGCTTCCGGGGCCGCCCAGTTCTTGTCGAGCAGGCACGAGCCCTGATTGAGATAGCCAAAGCCCATGCGCGCCTTGATCGGCTTCCATTCGGGCAGGGCCAGCGGCAGGTTGCGCATTGACTGCGGCGGGATGATCCACACGCCGTCCACCTCACGCATCAGCGGCTGAAGATTGGCCGGGGCGATGCACTGGTTGAGGAAGACGTACAGGTTGTCGTTATTGATAGTGCCGTTGAGATAGGCTTCGCGGCCTTTCAGCTCGATGGCGCGCTGTTCATAGTTTTCGCGCGCCATATACATGGTGTTGACGTAGCGCTGCTTCGACACGGCGCGCCAGGCGATTTCATAGAACAGCTTGTCGTTCAGGTGCACCTGCGCCGGATAGAAGTCTACGCCCTTCGCTCCGGAAATCAGCTTGTCCCACATTGGATCCGGGGCCTGATCGAAGATGACCGGGCTGGTGGCCAGTTCGGTCTGTTTGCGCATGGCGGCGATAAAGCCCTGAAGGTCGATCAGTTGCACGATAATGACCAGCGGCAGAGCCACCTTCATCACCTTGGGCCGCGACTTATAGACAATGACCAGCGCGATCAGGATCAGGGTGTAGGCGATGGGCCAGAAGAAGCGGCCGGAAGCCCGCAGTACCGCCAGCTTATCCAGCAGGTATTTCGGCAGCGGCAGCTTGAACAACACGATGTCGTAGAACTGCACATGGTGCGAAACGGCGATGACGAACAGGCAGATAAAGGGGATGATCAGCGGCTTGGCGCTATCGATAAAGGGACGCGCCTGACGGGCCGAGAAGGTTATCTGATAGAGCAGAAGCGCCCCCAGCAGCAGGCCCAGAATGCCGAGGCCCATATACTGATAGCCCTCGAAATACTGCCCCATGTCCTGCGGGTGGGCCTTGATGAAGAAGGAGAAGTCGGGCTGAACCGGGTTGAACGGCGCATCCAGTCCCATCGAGTAGAAGCCGAAGCCGCGCGCCTGCGCCGATGAGCCCGAATAGGCCCCTGAGATGCCAAGCGTAATAAACGGGCAGATAAACACCAGCGCTGCATCGCGCAGGATCAGCAGCACCCGCTTGCGGTCCATGGCCTTCGCCGCCGGCACGAAAATGCGCAACACGTCTGCGCCCCACACCGCGGCCATCATGAACAGCATGTAGGGGTGCAGGAAGCCGGTCAGGCCCAGCGCCGTCGCGTACCAGATGTTCTTTTTGCGCTCATCCTTGACGTTGAAGAAGATCCACAGCGTCCACAGGATAAGAAAGTGCGCCACCAGCGTGTCGTGGCGCATCCGGTAATAGAGGGCGGGCAGCAGCGACATGATGATCGCCCCGGCCAGAGCCGACCACGGCCCCGGCGCGTGCGGGCGCACCAGCTTCCACGCAAAGAAGAACTGCATCACCACGCACAGCAGGAACCACGGCCCGATAAACTGGAAATTGTCGGGCAGGAGCGGGCTGAGCGCCTTGAAGATAAAGGAAAAGAACGGATTGGAGTCCGTGTAGATGATACTGACTCCCGTCGGCCACGCCAGCAGGTTCTGATAGTTGAACGGCCACGCCCACGGCACATTTCGGAAGGCGTGCCAGCCCAGCACGTGCTGCCCCCAGTCCTCATCCAGCAGCCAGCCGATGCGGGTCGGGTCGAGGATCTCGATATGGAAGAACAGGCTGAACAGCAGGAACGGCGTTGCCACGATCAGCAGACGACGGGCCCAGGTCACAACATGCGGCAGGTAGGACGGGATACGAATGGGAGGGCTCTATCGATAAAGACGAGGATAGGGTCAGTTCTGATGCGGCGCATCATAGCGAAAACGCCGCGCATCACAAGTTGCGTGATCAAGCCCTAAAAATAGGCAAATTTCGGGCACGATCTCGCAAAATTGTTTCCGTTTCCTGTCGTACCCGGATGCGTGTCCGATTGACAGAAGAGTGTTCCGGTCGTTTCCTGACACGCGGGAGGATGTGACCATGACTGTGAACCGGAGTTTGCGTTTGCCGCTGATGGCGGTGGGGATCATGCTGCTGCTGACGGCCTGTGCGACGCAGGGGGCGGCACCCGAACCGTCCGTGCCGGGCTTCTGGATGGGGCTGATCCACGGCGCCATCGCGCCCTTTGCCCTGATCGGGCATATTTTCGATCACAGCATCCGCATCTATGCCGTGCCCAATTCGGGGGGCTGGTACGATTTCGGCTTTCTGCTGGGCCTGTCCTTTATCTGGGGCGGCGGCAGTGCCGGGGCCGCCCGTCGCCGAAGCAAGGCCGACTAAGGATTGTTGGTTTTGCGGAAAATCATTTTGCGAAACGGGCGGCAGGGCGGAAAATAA
>NZ_JAIWNX010000117.1 GCF_020217185.1 Asticcacaulis sp. | reverse complement strand
GAAAGATTTTCTCGACCTTCGGGGGGATCATCTTTCTTGAAGAGGACCCGTCATGCCCGCTGACCTGCCCCCGGCTACGCCTTTGATGCCCGCTGAGATCGACGCCCTGTCGCAGCGCCTGCCGCTGTGGACGCGCGAGGCGGGGGATAAGGCCATGGAGCGCCATCTGCGCTTTACGGATTTCACGGCGGCGTTTGGTTTTATGAGCGCCGTGGCTCAGGCGGCGGAGCGGCTGGACCACCATCCGGAATGGTCCAATGTCTATAACCGCGTGTCGATCCGCCTGACGACCCACGATACGGGCGGGCTCAGTGATCGCGATGTTGCGCTGGCCGAAGGGATTGATGCCGCAGCCACCCGGTTTAAGGCTGTTTAAGGAGGGTAAGGGATGGATACGCAAACACAGCCTGCGCGCCACGGTATTGTCGGCGGCTATGTGCCGGACCGTCCCGACTGGACCATCCCGCAAAACTGGGACGCCTATACGGCGAGCGAGCACGCCACCTGGCGCACCCTGTTCGAGCGGCAGATGCAGACCATCCGCGGTCGGGCCTGCGGCGAATATATGGACGGCCTGAGCCAGTTGCCGATCACAGCCGAAGCCATCCCCGATTTCGACGCCCTGAGCGAGGTTCTCTACCGCCGCACCGGCTGGACGGTGGTGGCCGTGCCCGGCATGGTGCCCAATGACGTCTTTTTCGACCATCTGGCCAACCGGCGCTTCCCGGCAGGGCAGTTTATCCGCGACGGGCGTGAGTTGGACTATCTGGTCGAGCCGGACGTCTTCCACGACCTGTTCGGCCATGTGCCGATGATGATGAACCCGGTCATGGCCGACTTCATGCAGGCCTATGGCGAGGGCGGGTTGCGCGCCGAAAAGCTGGGCGTGCTCGACCGGCTGGCGCGGCTCTACTGGTACACGGTGGAGTTCGGGCTGGTCGAAGAGGGTGGCGGCGTGCGCATCTTTGGCGCCGGCATATTGTCGTCCTTTACCGAGACGCAGTTTGCGTTGGAAAGCCCGTCCCCGAACCGTATCGGCTTCGATCTGGAGCGCGTCATGCGCACCGTCTATCGCATCGACGATTTTCAGGAGGGATATTTCGTCCTGCCGTCGATAGACACGCTTCTGGGGCTGGCGCAAAAGGACTTCGGGCCGATCTATGAGGCGCTGGCCGGGCTGCCCGACCTGACGCCTGGCCGCATCGAAGCCACCGACCGCGTATTTCACCGCGGCACGGGCGACTATCACCAATAAAGCCTCCCCCGAAGATCAGGGGAGGCGCTTTTCCGTTTACTTCCGCTGATCGGCCGACCTATCGCGGGCGGTTTTGAACTCCGAGGTGGCGCGCCATTGCGGCCATTCGCGCGAATGGGCCAGCTTTGCCCCGATCTGGTAATAGAGGGTCACGTCCTCGACCATGCCCGCCATGTCCCAGTCCGCCGACCATTCGTCATCGGCCTGATGGTAGCGCTTGTCGCGGTAGTCGGTTTCCTTGGCCGTGCCCGCCGCGATGCCGCCCTTGATCAGGTCCTTGCCGCCCTTAGCATAGAGCATGGGGACGCCGCGTTTGACGAAGGGGAAGTGGTCTGACCGGAAGAAGTAACCCGCTTCAGGCTTTTCATCGGGTGACAGGATGCGATTCTGTGCCTTGGCGAAGGTGCCGAGATCGTCCTCCAGCGACGACTGACCATTGCCGACCACCACGATGTTTTTCGTCGCGCCGAAGACATTGAGCGCGTCCATATTGATGCCCGCCACCGTCTTTTCCAGCGGATAGACCGGGTTTGAGGCGTAGTATTCCGAGCCCAGCAGCCCGCTTTCTTCGCCGGTAAAGGCGATCATCACCACGCTGCGTTCGGGTTTGGGGGCCTTGCCAAAGGCGCGCGCCAGCTCCAGCAGGGCCGCAATCCCGGTGCCATTATCGACCGCGCCATTGAAGATCTTATCGCCATTGGCGTCAGGGGCGCCGATGCCGATGTGGTCCCAGTGCCCGCCATAGACGACCGTCTCATCCGCGTGTTTCGTGCCGGGCAGGCGCGCGATGACATTGTGCGAGACGATTTCCTTCGCCGTCACCTGATAGCCGCCGCTGAGCGTGGTCTTCAGGTCCACCGGCCGGAAGTCTTTGGTGCGCGCCGCGACCTTCAGCGCCGCCAGATCAAGGCCCGCCTGAGCAAACAGACTCTGCGCGGTTTCGGCCGACAGCCAGCCTTCGAGGCCGGTAAACTGTTTTGACGGGTCAGGCCGCACGATGTCGAACTGCGGTCCGGTCCATGAATTTTTCACCGTGCCCCAGCCATAGGAGGCCGCCGCTGTGTCGTGGATGATCAGCACGCCCGCAGCACCGTGCCGGGCGGCCTCTTCGTACTTGTAGGTCCAGCGCCCGTAATAGGTCATGGCCTTGCCGCCGAAGGTGTTGGCCTCAGGCGCATAAAAGTCCGGATCGTTGATCAGCACGACCACAATCTTGCCCTTCACATCGACGCCCTTGAAGTCGTCCCAGCCGCGTTCCGGGGCCGTGACGCCATAGCCGACAAAGACCAGCGGCGTGTCCTTGAAACTGACATCCCCCAGCGCGCCGCGCGTCGAAACCACAATGTCCGTGCCCGGCGTCAGCGCCGTCACCTTGCCGCCGCTGCTGAGCGAGAGGGTGGGGTTTTGCACCGTGAACTGGCGCAGCTTTACGGCCTGCGTCCACTGACCGTCCGGGCCGCCCGGCTGAAAGCCCGCCGCGGAAAAACCGTTCGACAGATAGTCGATCACCTTGGGTTCGGCGGGCGTGTTGATGCCACGGCCTTCGAAGCTGTCGTCAGACAAGGCCTTCACGTCGGCGGACATGCGCGCACCGGAAATCTCAGGCGTCCTGGGGGCGGCCAGCGCCGGAACGGACAAGGTGAGGGCCAGCAGGCTGGCGGCCATAACGGGTCGTAAAGACATGCGGGACTCCTTCGGGATCAGTTTCAAATGAAGCTAAATGTCTGAGGGTGGGTGTCAAGATCATGTCCGGTTTATGGCGGCTTTCGCTTTCCTGACTGCATCTTTATCCCTTAGCGGCCCATTGTGAGGCTCTGCGGACGGATCGTCCCACGCCTTATTCTTTTTCCGACCTGTGATTTTCAGCAGCCTTCCGGCGGTATTTTGCGCCGGAGCCGATCCGCCGACGCTGGTTTTTTTTCGCGAAGGGTTCGCCATGCTTCAGGATAAGCATTTTGCCGTCGAAACCGAGGCCCACAGCCTTGATGATATTCTCAGCCGTGCCCGTCTCAAACCCGAAGCGGGCCTGTCGCGCGTCGCCGTGCTCGGCAACTTCCCGCCGCGTCAGTGCGGTCTGGCCACCTTTACCCGCGATATCTATAAATGCCTGCACGAAGCCCTGCCGTCGGCCCGCTTTGAGGTGATCGCTATGGACGATCACGCCGGGCCCTATGCCTACCCGCCCGAAGTGACGCGCCACCTGCCGCAGGACGACGCAGCGGCCTATCGGCAACTGGCCGCCGATCTCAACGCCGCCCGGATGCAGGTGCTGTTCGTGCAGCACGAATACGGGATTTTCGGTGGCCCGTCGGGCGCACACCTGCTGGAATGCCTTGAGCGGGTCGATATGCCGGTCATCACCACCCTGCACACGGTCCTCGAAACCCCCAATGCGGACCAGCGCCGCGTGATGGACGGGCTGATCCGCCTGTCTTCGACCCTGATCACCATGGCCCATAAGGGCGCAGACATCCTCAAGCGCGTCTATGGCGTGCCGGACTCGCAGATACTCGTCGTGCCGCACGGGGCCCCGGCGCGGGCCTTGCGCCCCACGGCTGACTTCAAGGCCGGGCTGGACGCCGGAGGGCGGCGGGTGCTGTCCACCTTCGGGCTGTTGTCGCCAAATAAAGGGATCGAGACGATCATCGAAGCCCTGCCGGCCATTTCCGAGGCCTGCCCCGATGTGCTGTATTTCGTGGTGGGGGCTACGCACCCCAATCTGATCCTGCATGAGGGCGAAGCCTATCGCGAGCGCCTGATGGCGCGCGCTGAGGCACTGGGCGTCGAAGACCATATCCGCTTCATCAACCGCTTCATGTCCGATGACGACCTGATCGACCTGCTTCAGGCGACCGACGTCTATGTGACGCCCTATCTGACCGAAACCCAGATCACGTCGGGCACGCTGAGCTATGCGCTGGCCGTCGGCAAACCGGTGGTCTCGGCGCCTTACTGGCACGCGGTTGAGGCGCTGGCCGACGGGGTGGGCGTCGTCTGCCCCTTCCGCGACAGCGCGGCCTTTGCCGAGGCGATTATCGACCTTTTGACCGATGAGGCCAAACGGGAAGCCATGAGCGAACGCGCCTATGAGGCCGCCCTGCCGTCGCGCTGGAGCGCGGTGGCCGCCGCCTATACCGGGCGCGCCCGCGCCGACATCACGACGCAGGGCAGGGTGCTGTCTGTGGTCCCGTCTATCGGATCGGCCCCGGCCTGGCGCGCCGTTTTGCGGCTGTCGGACGATTGCGGCATGGCCCAGCACAGCCGCTACCGCCTGCCCGATCGCACGCATGGCTATTGCACCGACGACAATGCCCGCGCCCTGATGCTGATGGCGCGGCGGGCGAAGTTCGAGCGCTTTGACGAGCAGCGCACAGACCTCGCCTATCGCTATGCGGGCTTCGTCAACCACGCCTGGAACCCTGAGACGGGGCGTTTCCGCAACTTTATGAGCTTTGCGCGGCAATGGCTGGACGAAGGCGGGTCGGACGATTGCTGCGCCCGTGCCTTTGAGGCCCTGATCGAGGTGGTGCGTTCTCCCCTGCCGGACGATCTGCGGCAGTGGGCGCGTGAACTTAGCCAGCGCGTCCTGCCGCACGTCGCCGACTGGCCGTCGCAGCGCGCCCGCGCCGTGAGCCTGCGCGCGCTGGATGCCGCGGTCGATCATGTGGGCGAGGCGGCGGAGGTCCTGCGGTTGATGGAGGTGCTGGCCGAACCGCTGCACGCCGCCTATTGCCACAACGCCCCGGCGCATGGGTGGTTTGAGCCCGCCCTGTCCTACGACAATGCGCGCCTCCCCGAAGGTCTGTTGCTGGCCGGGAAGCGCCTCGGCAATGCCCGGATGGTCCAAAATGCCCTGAGTGCCAGCGTGCGCATCATGGCCCTGCAAACCGCCGAGGCCGGTCATTTCCGCCCCATTCCGACCCGCAGCTTCGCTGCCGGGCAATCGCATAAAGGCGGGCGTGAGGCCCTGTTCGATCAGCAGCCGCTGGAGGCGCAGGCCTCCATCGAAGCCTGCCTGACGGCGTGGCGCGTGACGGGGGAAGCGAGCTGGAAGGCGCAGGCCTTGCGCGTTTGGCAATGGTTCCGCGGTGACAATGATCACGGCCTTTGCCTGATGAGCGAGGACGGCGGCTGTTGCGACGGCCTGACCGTGCACGGGCTCAACGAAAATCAGGGGGCGGAGTCGGTGCTGGCTCTGCACCTGAGCTGGTGCGCCCTGAAAGATGCCGGTCTGTAACTAAAAAAGTATGCCTATGAAAGAGATCAAGTACAGCGACATCGTGCTGCGCGCCGACCCTGAGCGCGTCGTGCTGCGCCCCTTCACCATTTCGGTGGAGCCCTACAATACGGCTTTGGGGACCATGTCACGGGCCGAGCGCATCTGCCGCTCGCTGCTCAAACTGACGCGCGAGGAATGTTGCGCCGAACTGGATAGCGTCAGCCGCGATTTCAGCGGCCGCCACCTGCAGGCGCGCGCCATCTTCCTTGACCGCTTCAGGGCGATAAAGGCGATGATCGGTCGCGCCATAGACGGCATGGATGAGATCGACGAGGACCACGCGGCGCTGATCGGGGCCTATTTCTGTCAGGAATATTCCTTCGAAGCGGCGGCGATCATGAACCCGTCCGTCGTTGTCCACCCCGAACAGACACATGTGCCGGAGGGGGCGGTGCGTTTCCTGATGTCGGTGCGCACGGTCGGGGAGGGGCATATCTCGACCATCTCCTTCCGCGAAGGCGTGTTCCATGCCGACGGCACGGTCGATCTTGAGCCCGACTCCGACTTTATCGTCGCCGCCAAACCGGCGCAGGGGGCGACCGACGGGCCCGTCACCCTGATGCGGCATAAGGCCTGTTCCGTATCGGGCACGGTCATCTTCCCGGTGACGCGGGCTCAGTCGAACGGCCTCGAAGACCTGCGTCTGGTGCAGTTTACCGAAGACGACGGCGACACTACCTATCTTGGGACCTACACCGCCTATTCGGGGCGTGAAATCGGCTGCGAACTGTTCGAAACCGAGGATTTCGATACCATCTATCTGGCCCCGTTGCGCGGGCTGGCGGCGACGCACAAGGGGCTGGCCCTGTTCCCGCGCCGCATCAACGGACGCTATGCGGCCATCGGGCGGCTGGACCACGAAAGTCTGTTTTATCTCGAAAGCGAAGACCGCATGGTGTGGAACTATGGTGACCGCATCGTCTCGCCCAAACACCCGTGGGAAATGGTGCAGATGGGCAATTGCGGCTCGCCTATTGAGCTGGACGCCGGGTGGTTGGTCTTTACCCACGGCGTCGGGGCGATGCGCCGCTACTGTCTGGGGGCGGTGCTGCTCGACAAGGCCGATCCGCGTCAGGTGATCGGCCGGTCGCGCACGCCCATTCTGGCCCCCGGCGAAGACACGCGGGAAGGCTATGTGCCCAATGTCGTCTATAGCTGCGGTGCGCTGAAACACGGCGACTGGATCCTGCTGCCCTATGGCGTGGCCGATTCCTCGATCCGCTTCGCCTCGCTGCACGTCGATGACATCCTTCAGCACCTGCGGCCCTTCTGATGGACGGCAGCCTGCCCGTCATGGAGGCTGCGGCGGACGCTGCGGAACAGGCGAAGGCCTGTGGCCTGCGCTACGTTAATGACCGGCGACCCGGCTTTACGCGCCGGCGCTATGGTCGCCGCTTCGTCTATTTCGACACCAGGGGTGTCCGGATCGACGACGAAAAGGCGCGCGCCCGCATCGACCGGCTGGCCATTCCCCCGGCGTGGAAAGACGTATGGATTTGCCCCTTCGCCAATGGCCATATTCAGGCGACCGGCACGGACGCCAAAGGCCGCAAGCAGTACCGCTATCACGCCGACTGGCGCAGCGTGCGCGACGCCACCAAGTTCAGCCATATCCTGCGCTTCGGCGAAGTGCTGCCGCGCATCCGCGCTGCCGTGCGCGCCGACATGGCCATACGGAGCTTAAGCCGTGAAAAGGTGCTGGCCACCGTTGTTTATCTGCTGGAAAAGACGCTGATCCGCGTCGGCAATGACGAATATGCCCGCACCAACAAATCCTATGGCCTGACGACGCTGAAGGACGAGCATGTTTCGGTCGAAGGCCAGAGCGTGCGTTTTCGCTTTAGGGGCAAATCGGGCAAGGCGTGGAACCTCAAACTGAGCGACCGCCGTGCTGCCGCCGTCATCCGCCGCCTTCAGGACCTAGGCGAGCAGGAATTGTTCGCCTGGGTCGATGAGGCGGGGCGGGTGCACGATGTTACCTCGTCGGACGTCAATGCCTATCTGAAAGAGATCAGCGGCGAGGTCGTCACCGCCAAGGACTTCCGCACCTTTACGGGGACGGTGCTGGCGGTGTTGGCGCTTCAGGCCTTCGATGCCTTTGAGACCCAGACCGAGGCCAAGCGCAATCTCAAGGCCGCCATCGAAGACGTGGCGCGCCGGCTCGGCAATACGCCCGCCGTCTGCCGCAAGGGCTATGTGCATCCGGAGGTGATCAGCGCCTATCTGGACGGGGCTTTGAGCCAGCAGATTGTGGACGAGATCGACGCCGAACTGAGCGAGGCGGCGGAACTGGACCCCGATGAGGTGATGGTGCTCGGCTTCCTGAAAAAGCGCCTGAAGGCTTAGGCCCGGATATCGGCCAGCAGGCGGCTGAGGCTGTCGAGATTGACCGGCTTGGTCAGGTGGTGGTTGAAGCCCGCCTCAAACGCCGCCTGACGGTCGCTATCCTGCCCCCAGCCGGTCTGGGCGATGACCACCGTGTCTCGCAATTGCGGCCGTTTGCGCAGTTCGCGGCAGACCTCATAGCCATTCATGCCGGGCATACCGATATCGAGCAGGATGACGTCCGGCGTCTCGCTGTCGGCGGCGGCCAGAGCGGCGGCCCCATCGTGCACGGTGCGCGTATGGTGGCCGATCAGGTCGAGCATCCAGCTGGTCGTTTCGGCCGATTCGCGGTTGTCATCGACCACCAGCACGTTCAGTGACCGCGCCGCCTGTGCCTCAGTCAGACCGTCCACCGTGGCGTGCGGCGCTTCGGCCAGAGGCAGGCGCAGTTCAAAGGTCGAGCCCCTGTTGGCTCCGGCGCTTTCGGCATGGATCGAGCCGCCGTGCAGGGCCACCAGCTTTTGCGCCAGCGCCAGACCGATCCCCAGCCCGCCCTGCGCGCGGTGGATGTTGCGGTCCACCTGCGTGAACAGCTCAAACACCTTCGGCAGCATGTCGGCGTCGATGCCCAGCCCGGTATCGCTGACGCGGATCACGGCCTGCACGCCATCGCGGCGCAGGCTGAGGCCGATGCGACCGCGTTCGGGCGTATATTTGGCGGCATTGTTGAGCAGGTTGGCGACGATCTGCGCCAGCCGCGTCAGGTCGCCATCGACCCACAACTCCTCCGCCGGCAGGTCCAGTGTAAAGGCGTGCCCGGCAAGGTCGATGACGGGACGCGCGGTTTCCACCGCCGCCTCGACCACCGAACGCATCGTCAGGTGATCGCGCTTCAGTTCGATCTTGCCCTGACTGACGCGCGACACGTCCAGCAGATCATCGACAAGGCGCACCAGATGCGTCATCTGACGGTCCATCATGTCGCGTACCTGCGCCGCCATCGGGCTGTCCGGAGCCATGCGCAGAATCTGGAGCCCGTTGCGGATCGGGGCCATCGGATTGCGCAGTTCGTGCGCCAGGGTGGCCAGGAAGACGTCCTTGCGGTGATCGGCCTCGCGCAGGGCCTCGGCCGCGCGCTGAATCTCGTCCCGCTGGGCCTGAAGCGCGTCGCGCTGATGCGCGATCTGACGACGCTGGGCGTAGAGTTCGACGAAGACCTCGACCTTGGATTTGAGGATATCGCCGTCGATAGGCTTTTGCAGGAAATCGACGGCCCCGGCCTCATAGCCGCGGAAACGGCGATCGCGGTCGGTGGTCCCGGCGGTCAGGAAGATGATGGGGATGCGCCGCGTGCGTTCAGCACCGCGCAGGGTTTCGGCCAGCTCAAAGCCGTCCATCTCCGGCATCTGCACGTCGAGCAGGGCCAGCGCCACCTCCTGCCGCAGCAGGATTTCCAGCGCCTCAACGCCTGAGCGCGCCTTGAGGATGGTCAGGCCGTCACGGCGCAAAAGGGCTTCGAGCGCCAGCAGGTTTTCTTCGAGATCATCGACCAGCAGGATGGGGGCGGGCGTGTTCATCAGGCGGCCTCCACCAGTAGTTCGGCGGCCAAGTCCTCAAGCGGGCACACCTCCGCCGCCGGGCACAGGGACAGGGCGGTTTCCGGCATCAGGCGCGCATAGGCCGTCTCCGGCGACTGGATCAGGCCACGCCCGCCCTGCGCCATAACGGCGCGCAGGCCCTCCGCGCCATCCTCATTGGCGCCGGTCAGGATGACACCGGTCAGACCTGGCCCATAGGCATCCGCGGCCGTTTCAAACAGCACGTCGATCGACGGGCGCGAAAACCATACCGGCGCTTCGTTCGATAGGGCAACGGTGAAGTCGGTTTCGACCATGAGGTGATAATCCGGCGGGGCGAAGTAGATGGTGCCAGCCTCGATGGGGGCCTTATCTTCGGCTTCGACAACCTTCATGAGGCATTTGTCCCTGAACAGGTCGGCCAGAACGCTGTGCCGGTTCGACGGCAGGTGGATGACCACCAAAACCGGGCAATGGTCGGGCGGCAGGTGCGGCAGGACGGCCGACAGGGCTTCTACGCCGCCGGCCGAAGCCCCTATGACTACCGCTTTGCGGGGAAGGGCG
>NZ_JAIWNX010000116.1 GCF_020217185.1 Asticcacaulis sp. | reverse complement strand
CTCATGCGGCCTCCCGCTTCTGATAGAGGCGTTCATCGCGGGCAAATTCGTCGAATGTGTCGTGATGATCGGTGAAGCGCAGCGTTTCCTTGGCCCCCAGCCCCAGAAAGCCCTTGCGCGACAAAGAGTCGGCAAACAGGGCCACGGCGCGGTTTTGAAGGTCCCGGTTGAAATAGATCAGCACATTGCGGCACGACACAAACTGCGTTTCGGCAAACACGGCGTCCGTGACCAGCGAATGGTCGGAAAACACCACGTGCTTGCGCAAAGACTTGTCAAAAGTGGCCGCGCCATAGGCGGCGGTGTAGTAGTCCGACAAAGAGGTCTTGCCGCCCGACAGGCGGTGGTTTTCGGTAAACAGACGCATCCGGTCGAGATCATAGACCCCGGCCTCGGCCTTGCGCAGCGAGTCCTGATTGATGTCGGTGGCGTAGAAGAGGGTGCGTTCCTCAAGGCCTTCTTCGCGGAACAGGATGGCGAAGGAATAAAGCTCCTCACCCGTCGAACAGCCGGCGATCCACACCTTCAAAGAGGGGTAGGTTTTAAGATGCGGCACCACCTTTTCGCGGATGGCGCGGAAATAGGCCGGGTCGCGAAACAGCTCCGACACCTGTACGGTCAGATAGCTCATCAGGGCCCCCAGCATGGCCTCATCGTGCAGGACCATGTCCTGAAGCATCGAAATCGAGCGGCAGCCGAAATGGTCGCGCGCCTGCAACAGGCGGCGTTTGATCGAGGCCATGGCGTAGCCTCTGAAATCATAGTGATATTTGAGATATATCGCCTCAAGGAAAAGGCGGACTTCTATATCCTCGATCTTGTTATGCACAACACGTCACGCACGCCAGCCGCTAAAAGGAAAGTCACTCTAGGGTTATCGCGTATAAAAATAAAATCAGTAACTGCATCGGCAACAAATTAGGTTGAACCGTTAGTTACCTCGGTACCCAGACGCGCACCAGCGACACCAGCTTTTCGACATCGAGCGGCTTGGCCATATAGTCATTGGCCCCGGCGTCGAGGCAGCGTTCCTGATCGTCCTTCATCGCCTTGGCGGTCAGCATGATAACGGGCAGCTTCTTCCATTCCGGCCGCTTGCGGATTTCGCGCGTGGCGGTCAGGCCGTCCATTTCCGGCATCATGACGTCCATCAGAACCAGGTCGATGGCGGTGTCGGCTGAGGCCTGCGCCACCTCCAGCGCGTCGAGCGCTTCGCGGCCATTGCGGGCGATCTGCACGATGGCGCCCAGAGGCTCGAAGATGTTGGTGACGGCATAGACGTTGCGCACATCGTCTTCGACGACCAGCAGACGCCGCCCTTCCAGCATGTTGTCGCGCCCCTTGGCCCGGTGCAGCATCTTCTGCTGTTCGGGAGACAGGTCCGACACCATCTGATGCAGGAACAGGGTCACTTCGTCGAGCAGGCGCTCCGGCGACTTGGCCCCCTTGATGATGATGGACTTGGAATAGCGGCGCAGCTTCTGTTCGTCCGCCGCCGAGATGTCGCGGCCCGTATAGACGATGACCGGGGGGAAGGCGTAGTCCTGCTCAGTCGAAAGCGTTTCCAGCAGCGAATAGCCGCTGGCATCGGGCAGGCTTAAGTCCAGCACCATGCAGTCATAGGTCTGCGCCTTCAGTTCCGCCAGACACTCTGCCGCCGTGCCGACGGCCACGGTTTCCACGTCCTGCGTCTTCAACAGCGCCATCACCGAGTCGCGCTGCACGGCGTCGTCTTCGACGATCAGTACACGGCGCATCCGCTTTTCGAGACGCGTCTCAAGCTGGGTGAAGGCCTCGACCAGTTCGTCGCGCTTGACGGGTTTCAGCATGTAGCCGATGGCCCCCATCGACAGGGCGGCGTGCATGTAATCATTGGCCGACACGACGTGCACGGGGATGTGCCGCGTCTTAGGGTCGCGCTTGAGGCGGTCGAGCACCGACAGGCCGGAATGATCGGGCAGGCCGAGGTCGAGCACCACGGCGGAGGGCACATACTGACGCACCATCAGCATGGCGTCTTCGGCCGTGCTGGCGATCAGGCATTGAAAGCCCAGATCCTGCGCCAGTTCGTAGAGGATGCGCGCAAAGGACGGGTCGTCCTCGACGGCCAGCAGCAGGCGCTTGTCGCCGCTGAGGCGGTCGCGGTCGTCAGGAACGCGCGTGCGGGTCGGCAGGATCGGGGCCGCCGGTGTATCCGCAAAGGTTTCGATGATCTGCGGTTCAGGGCTGCGCGGCGTTTCGCGCGGCGCCACCTGCTGCGGGTCGTAGATCAGCGGCAGGATAAGGGTAAAGGTCGAGCCTTCGCCGGGTTCGCTTTTCAGCTCGATATGACCGCCCAGCAGACGCGACAGTTCGCGCGAAATCGACAGGCCCAGACCCGTGCCGCCGTACTTGCGCGAAATGGTCGAATCCGCCTGCCGGAAGGCTTCGAAAATGCTCTGCTGCTGCTCGGCGGAAATGCCGATGCCCGTATCGCTGACGGCAAAGTGGACCTTGTTATCAGCCGCCGACATGCGCAGCACCACCGAACCGCTTTCGGTGAATTTCAGAGCGTTGGACAACAGGTTTTTCAGCACCTGCTCCAGACGCTGACGGTCGGAATCGAACAGGTCGGGCAGGGTTTCATCGGCTTCGACGCGGAAGGTCAGGCCCTTTTCGCCGGCCAGAGGCTCGAACATGCGCGTCATATCGCTGGCCAGACGGCGGAAGGAGACGGGCTCGGCATTGATGTCCATCTGACCCGCCTCGATCTTCGACAGGTCCAGAATGTCGTTGATCAAAGCCAGAAGGTCGTTGCCCGACGACTGGATGGTGCGGGCGAATTTGACCTGCTCTTCGCTTAGATTGCCGTCGCGGTTGTCGGCCAGCAGCTTGGCCAGAATCAGCGACGAATTGAGCGGCGTGCGCAGTTCGTGGCTCATATTGGCCAGAAAATCCGACTTGTAACGGCTGGCCTGTTCCAGCTCCTGCGCCTTCAGCGCGATGTCGGCGGCGCTGCGGTTCAGGTCGTCCTTCTGCTGCTCCAGTACGCGCGCCTGCTCGGACAGTTGCACATTGGTCTGCTCCAGCTCGGCCTGTTGCTGCTCCAGACGCAGATGCGATTCCTTGAGCGCGCGGCTCTGTTCCTCAAGTTCTTCGTTATTGACGCGCAACTCCTCGGCCTGGGTCTGAAGCTCCTCGGATTGCCGCTGGGTTTCTTCCAGCAGGTTCTGCTGCGTGGCGCGGTAATTGGCCGAACGCACGGCAACGCTGATGATGTCGGAAGAACGCTCAAGCAAGGTCATCGTGGCCGGATCGACCGTGGCCATAAAGCCCAGCTCGATCACGGCATCAACCTGCGCGTCCGTGGCGGCGGGGGCCACGACCACGTGGCGAGGCTGCCATTGCCCCAGCGCCGTGCCGACGCTCAGCAGGGGGTCGGGCAGGTCGGACAGGACGGCGATCTTGCCTTCGGCCGCCACCTGACCCACCACGCCCTCATTGAGTTTGAGCGTCAGGGGCAGGGCGGTCTCGGCGGGCACACCGTGCGTGGCGGCCTGTTTCAGTATGCCGCCGTCGCGCGCATAGAAGGCGGCACTCTGGGCGCCCAGATAGTCGCACAGGAAGGACAGGGCGCGCTTACCCACCTCATCGAGCGCCGGATCGCCGGACAGGGCGGCCCCCAGACCCACCTCGCCATTGGACAGCCAGTTTTGCAGGGCCTGTCTTTCGGTCGAACGGCGCACAATGACGGCGATGATCAGGGTCAGGATAATGCCCAGAATGGCGGTCGCCGTGGTGGACAGGATGGCCGTATTGAAGGCTTCGGCGCGTTGACGGATACCCGCCTGACGCCGCGCGTTTTCCGCGGCCTCAATCTCTTTGATCTCGCGGCGAATGATGTCCATATGGTTCTTGCCGAGGTGGCGGCTGACCTCGGCTGCAGCCGCCTCCATCCCCTGGGTGCGGCGGATGTCGATCGTGCGATGCAGTTCCGCCATCTTGAGATTGATGCGTTCTTCGATGGCATCGACTTGTGGCTTCAGCTCGGGCGACTGGGCCAGCAGCGTTTGCAGGACCTTCGCGCGCTCCTTGAGGACGAAGGTGGCGTTCTCATAGGGCACCAGATAGGCCTCGTCGCCCGTGATGATATAGCCACGCTGCCCCGTTTCGGCGTCGGTCAGGGTGGCGATCAGTTCGCTCAGGCCCAGTATGGTCTTGTGCGTCTCGGTCACCTCTTCGCTGTTTTTCCGCAGCGTGCTGATATTGGTGTAGGAGATGAAGCCGCTGATCAGGAAGAAGGCGGCAACGAAGATCAGCGACAACAGCACGCCCAGACTGCTGCCGGCGGCATGGCTTTTTCCGGGAAACAGAAAGGCCTTCAAAGCGTGAAGCGGACCATTCGATGTCATAAGCAGGCGGCCTTGGGGTAAGCGTGGAGGATCAGACGCGCATGTCCGCCGCAATGGCGTTCAGCACGGATTCGAGGGTCTGAAGATCGACCGGCTTGGTCAGGTGGTGGACGAAGCCGGCCTCTGCCGACTGTTCTCGGTGCTCACGCTCGTCCCAGCCGGTCTGCGCCACGAAGATGGCGTTGGCGTGGGCGGGCTTCTGACGCATTTCACGGCACAGGTCATAGCCGCTCATGCCCGGCAGGCCGATATCCATCATCACCACGTCAGGGGCATAGGCTTCACCCTCGGTCAGCGCCGCCTGCGGCGTCAGGCTGATGCGATAGTCATAGCCCAGCATCTCGATGATCCAGCCGGTCGTCTGGGCCAGAGCTTCGTTATCCTCGACGATCAAAATCTTCATATGTGTCTCTGAGGCTTACAGGTAGCGTCGTCTGAGGGCCGCCCCAAAGGCGGGTGGCCTGTGCCAAAAGTCTGCACGGTACGCGGAAAGCGGCCGACGCTGGCTGCGCCGTCCGGCAAAACAATAGGGCCTTTTTTGTGGCAAGGCAACCGAAAGGCGTTGTGTTTTGAAATATAGAAACGATACCGGTGGGTAAAAATGATATAGATTGACGCTTATGGATTATTTATATTTCTATTTCAGATAAAATTCAAATTTAAATTCAGTTATTACCAATTTTTATTGTTTAAAGGCAGTGAAAATAAATTTAATTAATTGCGAACAAAACAATTCTATATACTAATAGAATTGTTTTCTGTCTTCATTTATTGAGCTTTTTTTAAGCGGTGCCCGCAACCCTTTAGTAGGTGCTGGGTGGGTCAGAAGCCGGAAAGGTGTCTTCGACCATGGTATCTACCTGATCTTCGCCCAGATTATCGCGCACGGCGCGGTCTTCGCGCTGACAGCGTTTCAATGAGCGTGTCGGGTGCAGGAAACCGTCACAGAAAGCCCTGACGATGCGTATGGTCTGGATCATGGGTCACCTCCGTTGAAGCCCGACCCTAACCCCGCACGGGTAAAGACGAGAGAGGCAAGGGCCGTCGCCACGCAAAGAGGGTATAAGCGTGATCCTTGATATTGGGGCGCGTTTGCCATAGATGCAGGCCCCTATACCAAGGCTCATTGGAAATGAACCTTAGTATTCGTGTCTTCAACGGCCGGGTGCGGTCAGCACCTTCGGACGTTGGCATTATTCTGTACAAGGGATTCCCCATGAACGCGCTCGCTGAGGTCAATTCGTCACGCCTGTCGGAGGTCAACGCCTTTGTCGCGCGTTACCGCCGTGAGCGCGCGGCCGCGGCTTCGGTGGCTTTTGAGGCCTATCCCCTGCCGCAACTGGAAAAGCGTATCACCGACGCCCTGTCGGCGAAGGTAGGGTATGTGCTTGATATCAAGTTCGACCTGATCGACCGCGCCAAGATGGGCGGCGATATTGCCCTGCGCTTTCCACAACTGCTGAAGGACGGCGGGCCCAAGGGCTTTATGGCCAACCACCTGCCGTGGATCGTGGACATCCTCAACGGGCCGGACTTTGCCGACGCCATTGCGAAGCTCGAAACCAAGGGCATGTATATCAACCTGACCCTGTCCGATGGCTGGATGCTCAGCGGGGCACAGGCCGTGACCGCGATTGGCGCGCATTTCGGCGATTCCGACGCGCTCAAGGGGCGTTCGGCGGTGGTCGATTATTCGTCACCCAATGTCGCCAAGACGCTGCACGCCGGGCATATCCGCTCGACCATTGTGGGGCACGTGCTGTCGAACCTGTGGGAGCGGTCGGGGGCGGATACCTTCCGCGTCAACCACATCAATGATTTCGGTGGTTTCGGCTTCATGCTGGAAGGCTATCGCCGGTTTGGCGCGGTCTTCCCGGCGGATTTCGGCGATAACGACAAGCTGCTGGAAATCTACAAGATCCGCCGCTCGGTTGAGCGCATCCTCGAAGGCGGCAAGGCCCCCGATGAATGGGACGCCGAAGACGCCGCCATTGCCGGGCGATATTTCCCTGATGCGAAAAATCTCGAACTCTTGAAATATGCCTTCGCCGACTATGTGGTGGCCTCGGATGCGCGCTTCCGGGCGCTGGAGCAGGGCGACGCCGAAGAGGTCGCCCTGTGGATCGACATGGTCAAGTGGAGCCTTCAGTCGTTTGAAGGTTTCTATGACGCCTTGAACATCCATTTCGACCTCGTCCTGGGCGAAAGCTTCTACTATCAGGCGGGCGACGCCGTGGTCGAAGCGGCGCTGGCGTCGGGCAAGGCTGTGGTGTTCAGCGAGGCCGATGCCGAAGCCGCCATCGCCATCGAAGAGGCGCGTTTTGCCGCCGGCGAGATCGGGGAAATTGAGCGCGACACCCTGATAAAGTCGATCCGCAAGGATATCGGCGCGGCAGTAGTCCTGCTCGATAATAATGAGCGCTTCGTGGTGCGTCGCGCCGACGGGCAGAGCATCTATTCGACGCGCGATATGGGGGCCATCCAACTGCGCGCGCAGATGTTCGATCCCACCGACGTCTTTTACGTTGTGGGTCAGGAGCAGCAGGTGCACTTCAACCGCCTGTTCCGCTCGGCCTATGCGACGGGGATTGCCGATGCCGCAAAGACTGCGTTTCAGCACGTCTATTTCGGCTTCTATGTCGATGCGAAGACCGGCAAGAAGCTGTCGTCGCGTCAGTCGGTCTCAAACGTCATCGGGCTGTTGTCGGCGGCGCAGGTCTATTTCCGTAACCGCCTGTCTGACCGGGTGGATTCGGATGAGGCCGAACTGAGCCGCGCGGCGCAGGAACTGGCCATCGGCTCCATCGTGTTTAATGACCTCAAGCAGGACCTGAAAGGCGCGGTGGAAATCGATGCCTCAGATATGGATGCCACCATCGCCGGGTTTGAACGTTCAGGCGGGGCCTACGTCGTTTATGCGGCGTGTCGGGCGCGCAGCATTTTGCGCAAAAACGGCGGTGGCACGGCGAATATCGACGGTGTGACCTATGAGATCGACGCGCAGGAAGCCGACCTGCTCCTGAAGGTGCAGCAGATCCCGCAGAAGGTGGTGGCCGCGGCCAAAGCGGCCAATCCGTCGCTGCTGGTGCGTCACCTGATGGACGTCGCGGCGATCTACAATTCTTACTACACCCGCGTGCCGGTGATCAGCGACGGCGTGGCCAACCCGGCGCGCCTGATGATCACCCAAGCGGTACAGGTGGCCCTGACCCGTGCCCTGTCGATCTGCCATATCGAGTGCCCGGAAGCGATCTGATAAGAGAGGCGATCTGATAAAAAAAGCCGCCGGAGTAAATCCGGCGGCTTTTTAGTGTGCGGGTGGCAGGCTCTAAGCAGCGATTACGTCCGCCGGGGCCGTGCTGCGGATCAGGTGATCAAAGGCCGACAGCGAGGCCTTGGAGCCTTCGCCCATGGCGATGATGATCTGCTTATACGGCACGGTGGTGCAGTCGCCCGCCGCGAAGACGCCCGGCAGTGAGGTTTCGCCCTTGGCATTGACCTCGACCTCGCCATGCTTCGACAGGGCCAGCGTCCCTTTCAGCCATTCGGTGTTGGGCACCAGACCGATCTGCACAAAGATGCCCTCCAGTTCGATATCGTGCGTCACGTCGTGCAGGCGGTCCTTATAGCTCAGGCCCGTTACCTTGCTGCCGTCGCCCTTGACCTCGGTCGTCTGGGCATTGGTCAGCACCCTGACGTTCGGCAGGCTGTAGAGCTTGCGTTGCAGAACCGCGTCGGCGCGAAGTTCGGCGGCAAACTCCAGCAGGGTCACCTCGGCAACGATGCCGGCCAGATCAATGGCCGCTTCGACGCCGGAATTGCCGCCACCGATGACCGCCACGCGCTTACCCTTGAACAGCGGGCCGTCGCAGTGCGGGCAGTAGGCCACGCCCTTGTTCTTGTACTCGGTTTCGCCGGGCACATTCATGTTGCGCCAGCGGGCCCCGGTCGAAAGGATGACGGTGCGCGACTTCACCGAAGCCCCGCTTTGCAGCCTGACCTCGATCAGGCCGCCGGGGGTCGCCGCCGGGATCAGTTGCGTCGCTGTCTGGAGGTTCATGATATCGACCTCATAGTCCTTGACGTGCTGCTCCAGCGCAGTGGCGAGCTTCGGGCCTTCGGTGTGCGGCACTGAGATGAAGTTCTCGATATCCATAGTGTCGAGCACCTGACCGCCGAAGCGTTCGGCCACGACGCCGGTGCGGATGCCTTTGCGCGCCGCATAGATCGCGGCCGAAGCCCCGGCGGGGCCACCGCCGACGACCAGCACGTCGAATTCCGACTTGGCGCTGATCTTTTCGGCTTCACGCGATTGCGCACCGGTGTCGAGCTTGGCCAGAATCTGCTCCAGACCCATGCGGCCCTGACCGAAGGGCTGACCGTTCAGCAGGATGGTCGGCACGGCCATGACCTGACGCTGCTCGACCTCGTCCTTGAACAGGGCGCCGTCGATGGCGACGTGTGTGATCTTGGGGTTCAGGACGCTCATCAGGCTCAGCGCCTGCACCACGTCGGGGCAGTTCTGGCACGACAGGGAGAAGTAGGTTTCAAAGCGCAGTTCGCCGTCGATATCGAGCGCCTTGGCCTGCTCGATTACTTCGGCCTCAACCTTGGGCGGGTGGCCACCGACCCACAGGAGCGCCAGCACCAGCGAAGTGAACTCATGGCCCATGGGCAGGCCGGCAAAGGTCACGGCGACCTCCGGGCTGCCGCTGCGCACGATGTCGAACGACGGCACGCGCTCACCGCCAGACGAGACGGTCAGGGTCACCTTGGGCGAGGCGGCCACGATGTCTTCGAGCAGATCGACCAGTTCACGCGACTTGGGCTGATCATCGGTGTGCGCCACCAGTTCGATCGGCGTGCGCAGGTTTTCGAGATAGGCCTTCAGTTGGGCCTTCATGCCGTCGTCAAGCATGGCGTACTCCGTATATTGTCGTGAAAATCATTGTCTATATGCGGGCTCCGCAAAGCCCGGATATGGAAAATAATGCTGGCGCAGGCCCTGTGAGGGTACCTTGGGGGGACATGGGGGGAGGCGGGCCTCCCCCCATGCGCGGAGTTAGATCTTCCCAACGAGGTCCAGCGACGGGGCCAGGGTCTTTTCACCCTCTTCCCACTTGGCCGGGCAGACTTCGCCGGGGTGCGACGCGACGTATTGAGCGGCCTTCACCTTACGGAACAGTTCGGTAGCGTTGCGGCCCACGCCTTCCGAGGTGATTTCCATGAACTGGATGATGCCTTCCGGATCAACGAGGAAGGTGGCGCGGTCGGCCAGGCCGACGCCCGGACGCATCACGTCGAAATTGTTGGTGATGGTGCCCGACTGGTCGCCGACCATGTAGTAGTTGATCTTGCCGATGGCGGGCGAGGTGTCGTGCCAGGCCTTGTGCGAGAAGTGCGTGTCGGTCGAGACCGAATAGACTTCGACGTTCAGCTTTTGCAGGTCGGGATAGATACCGGCCAGGTCTTCCAGCTCGGTCGGGCAGACGAAGGTGAAGTCGGCCGGGTAGAAGAAGAAGATCGACCACTTGCCCTTGGTGTCGGCATCCGAAATATCGACGAACTTGCCTTCCTTGTACGCGGTGGCTTTGAAGGGCTTGATCGGG
>NZ_JAIWNX010000115.1 GCF_020217185.1 Asticcacaulis sp. | reverse complement strand
GTATTGATGAGGGCCATTGGGGAAATCCTTTCATGAAATGGACGATGCTGTATTCCCCATTTTGGCGCACAAGACAAATCTATAATATTTATAGTCTGGATAAATTTAAATTATGGGCGGCTGTAATCTGGCGTCAGGCGCCTAGTCCGTGTGGCGCATTTGTGGCAATAAGGCCACGAGCTTGTCCTCTTTGAAAAAATATGTAAAAGATCGATAGCGCGGACAGCGTTGTCATGTTAGCGCTATCGCACAATAAGCGACTCAAGTCGCAAACAGGGAAAAACGCGTAGGGTTTCAAACCTTGCCGATAACTGAGCCGGTCCTGCCCCAAAGGCGGAGTCGTGCCACTATGTGTCACTCAGTACCGTGTTTCGACCGCAAAAGGGAAACCCGACGGCGAATTCATGCACTCAAAAAGCGTTTTTATTAGTAAAAAAGATCCAACTTCTGGGAGGAAATCATGACTTCACCGATTAACGGTGTGTCTTCGCGTGGCGCGCGCCGCGTGATCCGTAACATGGTCCTGTGCAGCGCGTCGGGTATGGCGATGCTGGCCGGTGCCGCCTACGCACAGGACGCTGCGCCGGCTTCGGGCGACAATATTGAAACCGTGGTCATCACGGGTGTGCGTGGCTCGCTGCAACGGTCGATGAATATCAAGCGCAACGCCACGGGTGTGGTGGATGCCATCACGTCGGAAGACATCGGTAAGTATCCGGACACCAACCTGGCCGAATCGGTTCAACGCATTCCGGGCGTGTCGATCGACCGCACCAACGGCGAAGGTTCGACCGTAACGGTGCGCGGCTTTGGTCCGGGCTTCAACCTTGTGACCCTGAACGGCCGCGTCATGCCGGCGGCGCAAATCAACGCCGTGGGTTCGGGTAACGGCACCGCCGGCGGTGGTTCGCGTAACTTTGACTTCTCCAGCATCGCTTCGGATGGCGTGTCGGGCTTTGAAGTCTACAAGACCGGTAAGGCCAATGTCGCTTCGGGCGGTATCGGCGCGACGCTGAACATCAAGACCCTGCGTCCGATTGGCAAGGCCGGGGCTTCGGGCTCGATCTCGGCCAAGGCGGTGCACGGTGAAAACCTGATCGACGGCAAGGACTGGACGCCGGAAATCGCGGGTACCTACAAGTGGACCAACGAAGACAACACTTTCGGCGTGGCCCTGTTCGGTCAGTTTGCTGAAAAGGACGTCGCGACCCGTCAGGCGACCCAGAACAGCTGGAACCTTGACACCCGCGACCAGTTCTACAGCCCGTCGAGCGGTCGTCTGCGTTATGCTTCCAACCAGACCACGCTGCTGACGCAAATCACCAATGCGCCGCCCGCCGGTGCGCTGGTTGCCTACCCGAACGACAGCCGTTACGCCCTGTCCGAAACGCACAATGAGCGCAGCAACCTTGTGGCTACGGCGCAATGGCGTCCGGTCGAAAACTGGCTGTTCACGGCGGATGCTCTGTACGTCAAGAACGAAGCGACCGAACTGCGCGCCGAACAGACCAACTGGTTCAACCGTCCGTTCGATCAGATCATCTTCGAAAAGGGCGCTTCGGGCATCTATAATGCCGTCTTCCTGCAGGAAAACCTGTCGGGCGTGAAGGACATCGGCTTCGAACAGCAACTGGTCAGCCTCAAGAGCACCCTGAAGTCGCTGGGCTTTAATGCCAAGTGGGACATCAATGACAAGATGAGCCTGACCTTCGACGCGCATTCGTCCGAAGGCGAGGTTCTGCCGAACAACCCGGATGGTTCGACCACGGTTGCCATCTCCATCGGTGCGCCGGTCATTTCGTCGCACTCGGTGGACTTCCGCAGCGACATTCCGCTCCAGAAGTACACCATCAATGACGCGCTGCGCGGCAACAACAATGGCCGTCTGGATGCCGGCGATCTGGGCTCTCAGGTTGGTCGTACCTGGACCAATAGCCAGACCAACAAGATCGACGAATTCAAGGTCGATTTTGCCTATGACTTCGACGGTGAAAGCCGCTTCGACGGGGGTATCGACCTGCTGAAGTCGGAAATGACGACGACGACGGGTTCGACCTATCAGGCGCTGGGTGACTGGGGTATCTCGCGTCCGGGTGACGTGGCGCAATACGCACCGGGCATGATCACCACCTATGATCTGGGTGGCCTGTTCCAGGACTTCACGCCGGGTCAGTCGAATGTCGCTTTCCGTGGCAACGCGCTCGACATCTACCGCGCTCTGGCCAAGGGCTACAACCAGTCGCTGCCGACCACCTCTTTGACGGCCAACACCATCGAAGAAGAAATCAAGGCGATCTATGGTCAGTTGACCCTGAAGGGCGACTTCCTGGGCAAGCCGGTCGGCATCGTGGCCGGTCTGCGCTATGAAAAGACCAATGTCACGGCTTCGGCCCTGCAAAGCGTCCCGACGGCCATCCGCTGGACCGCTGACAACGACTTCGCCACCGATTTCGGCACCGGCGTCGCCACGCTCAGCAGCCAGGCGGACTACGACAACTGGCTGCCGAATCTCGACATCTCGTGGAATGTGCGTGATGACGTGACGGTGCGGGCGTCCTACTCCAAGACCATCGCGCGTGCGGCCTATGGCAACATGTTCGCCACGACGACGGTCAACACGCCGCCGCGTCCGACCGCCAACGGCACCAACCCGACCGCCTCTTCGGGCAACCCGGCCCTGCTGCCGCTGGAATCGTCGAACATCGACTTCTCGGCGGAATGGTACTACGGCCCGGCCAACTACGTGTCGCTCGGCTTCTACAACAAGGACGTGGCCAACTTCATCGGCACCGGCCGTGTAACGCAGAACCTGTTCAGCCTGCGTGACCCGACCGCCGCTACGGCAGGCTCGCGCTCCGGTACGGCCAAGACCGCGCTGGGCGAACTGGGTCAGTCGCCGACCGACGTCAACCTGTTCACCATGACCGCCCTGGTCATCAAGAACAACGGCAACACCACGGCGGCCAAGAACGAGTACACGGCCAACTCGACCAACGGTAACCTCAATCAGGCTTTCGTGGATCAGATCCTCGCCGCCTATGACATCACCGCCAATTCGAGCGATCCGCTGTTCAACTTCGACACCGCCATTCCGGTCAATAACAAGACCGCGAACATCCACGGTTTCGAACTGGCCTTCCAGCACTTCTTCGGTGATAGCGGCTGGGGTGTGTCGGGCAGCATGACGACGGTTGAAGGCGACATCGGCTTCGACAATTCGGCGGCGCCGGGTACGCTTCAGTTCCCACTGCTGGGTCTGTCGGATACCTACAACGTCACCCTGATCTACGATAAGGGTCCGCTGTCGGGTCGTCTGGCCTATAACTGGCGCGACAAGTACATCGCCAACACCAATGTTGGCGCGCAGGGTGACCCGCAGTACTTCGAAGCCTTCGGCGTTCTGGACGCTTCGGTCAACTACTCTGTGACGCCGAACATTCAGATCACCTTCGAAGGTCTGAACCTGACCAAGGAGCACATCCGTCAGTACGGACGTGACACCTCCAACATCTACTTCGCTCAGGAACTGGATACCCGTTATCAGATCGGTGTCCGCTACAAGTTCTGATCCTTTAGTAGAGTGTAAAGGGGAAGGGCCGCGGGCAACCGCGGCCCTTCCTGCCTTCTGCCTGTCTTGCCGTTTGAGACAGGTGGGGTAAGTTCTCCGTGTCTCTGTGAAAGTTGTTCCATGCCCAACGCCGTCCTTCTCGATAATGTTCAGCATCACGACCTGAGGGTCATCGGCGGTCACGGCCCGGCGTTTGGCGACGCGGTGAATGAAATTCCCGTCTTTGCTCCCGAATTTGCTGAGCTTCAGCGCGACTATCCGCTCTATTTCCGTCAGACGGAAAAGGGCGGCTTTCAGACCTATGCCCTGCTGGGCCTCGATAAGGACGAAAACCTCTTTCTGTCAGACGGTCAGTGGCAGGCACGCCACGTGCCGGCCATGAGCCATCGCGGTCCGTTCCTGATCGGCATGAATGACGATCAGCCCATGCTGATGGTCGATCTTGATCACCCGCGCCTCAGCCGCAGCGAGGGCGAACCCGTCTTCCTGCCGCACGGCGGCAACGCGCCGGCTCTGGAGCGCCACATGCGCGCGTTGCGCACCATCCATCAGGGCGTTGAACTCAATGCGCCGATGTTCGCGGCGTTTCAGGCCGAAGGCCTGATCGCACCGGTCGAAATCGCCATCCGCCTCGACGACACCACCGAATACAAGATCCCGGACCTTTTCTCGATCAGTCAGGAGGCCCTGCCGCAACTCAGTGGGGAGGCGCTGGAACGCCTGAACCGCGCCGGCTTTCTGGCGCTGGCCTTTCAGGTTGCGGGCTCCATGGGCAATATGGCCCGCATTATTGAGTTGAAGAACCGCAAGCGGGCCGCGCTCTGATGGCTGAGATTACCCGCCGTACCGAGGTCGTGACCGGTATTGCGCCGGACGCCATCCCGTTTGATGAACTGATGGCCGCGCAAAAGCCGGTCATCCTCAAAGGCATGGCGCGCGACTGGCCTCTGGTGCGTGAGGGCTTGAACAATGCGGCGGCGGCCATGGATCATCTGCGCGGCTTTTATCAGGGGCGGCCGGTGACCGCCTATACGGGCGCGCCGGAGATTGGCGGCCGCTTCTTCTATCGCGACGATATGGCGGGGCTCAATTTCACCGCCGCGCGCACCGACCTCAGCACGTTTCTCGAAGAGGTGGCGGCCCATCTCGACGACCCTGCGCCGCCGTCCTTCTATATCGGCTCGACCGATCTGGGTCTGTACCTGCCGGGCCTGCGTGAGGCGGGCAATGACCTGAGCCTGAACCATCCCATGTTTACGGCCAATCCGCCTTTGGCCAGTATCTGGATCGGCAACCGCACCACGGCGACCTGCCATTTCGACATGTCGCACAATATCGCGGTTTGCGTCGCCGGGCAGCGGCGCTTTACCCTGTTCCCGCCGGATCAGGTCGCCAACCTCTATCCCGGTCCGCTGGAGCCGACACCCGGCGGTCAGGTGGTCAGTCTGGTCGATTTCCGGGCCCCGGATTACGAGCGTTTTCCGCGCTTCCGCGAGGCCGAAGCCGCCGGTCAGGTGGCCGATATGGAAGCGGGCGATGTCCTGTTTTATCCGGCCCTGTGGTGGCACCACGTTGAGGCGCTGGCACCGTTCAACATTCTGGTGAACTACTGGTGGAACACGTCACCGGCCTTTATGGACACGCCGATGAACACCCTGCTGCACGGCCTCTTGAGCCTGCGCGACCGGCCCCAGCCGGAAAAGGACGCCTGGAAGGCCCTGTTCGACTATTATATCTTCGGCCCCGCCGAGCAGGCGGGCGCCCACATCCCCGAAGCGGCGCGCGGTGCGCTGGGGACGCTGAACGATATGACGGCCAGACGCCTGCGGGCGCAACTGCTGCAAAAATTGAATCGCTGAGGGAAGAGACATGCAACCGGTCAAAAAGGTAGTCATTGCCGGCGGCGGCACGGCCGGATGGTGCGCGGCGGCGGCCCTGTCGAAGCTGCTGGGGACGTTGATCGACATCACCCTGATCGAGTCGGAAGAGATCGGCATTGTCGGGGTGGGCGAAGCGACCATCCCCACGGCGCGCACCTTCCATCACTTTTTGGGTATAGATGAACGCGCCTTCCTCAAGGCGACCAATGCCACCTATAAGCTGGGTATCGCCTTTGAAAACTGGGCGCGCGATGGCGACCGCTACATCCACTCCTTCGGTGAGATCGGCAAATCCAACTGGATGGCCCCGTTCCATCACGTGTGGATGGCGGCGCGCGACAAGGGCTTTGGCGGCGATCTCGGCGACTATTGCTTCGAGTTGCGGGCGGCGGAAGAGGGCAAGTTCTTCACCTCGGACACGGCGCGCATCAACTACGCCTATCATTTCGACGCCGTGCTTTATGGGCGGTTCCTGAGGCAGTTCAGCGAAGCGCACGGGGCCAGGCGCATCGAAGGCCGCATCCGTGAGGTGCGTCAGGACGCCGACACCGGCTTTATCACGGCGCTGGCGCTGGAGTCGGGTGAGGTCATCGACGGCGACCTGTTTATCGACTGTACGGGCTTTAAGGGGCTCCTGATCGAAGAGACTCTGAAGACCGGTTTTGAGGACTGGAGCCACTGGCTGCCCACCGACCGGGCGCTGGCTGTGCAGACGGCACCGTCCGGGCGGCTCGATCCCTATACGCGCGCCATTGCACACGGCGAAGGCTGGCGCTGGCGCATCCCGCTACAAAACCGCGTCGGCAACGGGCTGGTCTATGCCAGCGGGCACCTGACGGACGAAGTGGCGCGCGAACGCCTGCTGTCGCTGGTCGATGGCGAGCCCCTGACCGAGCCGCGCCTGATCCGCTACCGCACCGGGCGGCGCAAGAAGATATGGAACAAGAACTGCCTGACGGTCGGCCTGTCGAGCGGTTTTATCGAGCCGCTGGAATCGACCAGCATCCACCTGTTCCAGATCGCCGTGACGCGCCTGATCCAGATGTTCCCCTTCGGCGGCATCACCGAGGCGGTCAGCGACCACTATAATGAGATTGCGCGCCGTGAAATCGAGAAGGTGCGCGACTTCGTGATCCTGCATTACAAGCTGACCCAACGCGACGACACGGCCTTCTGGCGCGAACGGCGCGAGATGAGCGTGCCCGACAGTCTGACCGAGCGGCTGGAGATGTTCCGCGAACACGGCCACGCCTGGCAGGCGGCCGATGACCTGTTCCGCGTCGATTCGTGGGTGCAGGTGCTGCTGGGCCAAAGGCTTGAGCCGCAATCACACCACGCCATTGGCCAACTGATGAGCGAGGCGCAACTGCGTCAGGCGCTGGATGGCCTGAAGACGAATATCGCCCGCACGGTCGAGGCCATGCCGACGCACGAGGCCTTCCTCAAAAGCTATCTGGCGGCGTGATTTGTGAGGCGGCGGATAAACCGACGCCCGCCGGCGGTAAGCGCGGCGGGCGTAAGGTCAGACAAGAAATGGTGGAGCTAAGCGGATTCGAACCGCTGGCCTCCTCATTGCGAACGAGGCGCTCTACCAACTGAGCTATAGCCCCATTCCTTGTGGAAGGCGTCTTTTAATCGAACGCCTGAGACTGTCAAGTCGGGTTTGACTTGTTATAGCGGCCCGGACCGTTATATCTACAAAAGACTGAGTGGTCTTTCGCTTTTGGGAGTCTTTATGACCGGTTTCATCGTTATCGTCCTGGGTGGTCTTCTGTCCTTCGCCATGTGGACCATCATCATCAGCGCGATTTTGAGCTGGCTCGTGGCGTTTAATGTCATCAATACGCGCAATCCGGGCGTTTATCGTATTCTGGATATGCTGGACCGCCTGACCTATCCGATTCTGGAGCCTTTCCGTCGTATTATCCCCAATCTGGGCGGTATCGACATCAGCCCGATCATTGCCATTCTGATCATTCAGGGCCTGCAACATCTGCTGCGCAATGTGGTGGCACCGAACCTCTACATGCTGATCGGCTAATGGCCCGGCTGGTCGTGCGGCTGACGCCCAAGGCGGCAGCGGATCGCGTCGATGGCTGGGACAGGGATGAGCAGGGGCGGCCCTATCTCAAGGTGCGCGTCACCGCCCCGCCCATTGAGGGCCGCGCCAATGACGCGCTGATCGCCTTTCTGGCCAAACGGTTGAAGCTGCCCAAATCGCGCCTGTCTCTGCTGGCCGGAGATACGTCGCGCCTCAAGCAGATCGAAGTCGAGGGTCTGGATGAGGCGGCGTTGAAGGCGGCCCTGACATAACAAAACCCCGCCGGTGTGCTCCGGCGGGGTCTTTTTTTCGTGAGTCTGTGCGACGCTTACGCTGCGACCTTGGCCGCGTGGATTTGCGCCACAATCGCCTTGGTCACTTCCGAACCGGCCAGCGTGCCGCCCAGATCGCGGGTCAGTTGCCCGGCCTTGATCACCGCGTCGATGGCGGCGTCCAGCGCGTCGGCTTCGGCGCTCAGATTGAGCGAGAAGCGCAGCATCATGGCCACGGACTTCAGCGTACCGATGGGGTTGGCGAGGTCCTTGCCCGCAATGTCCGGGGCCGAGCCGTGGATCGGCTCATAGAGGCCTTTACCGGAGCCCAGCGAGGCCGAGCCCAGCAGACCAATCGACCCCGGCAGCACCGAGGCGAGGTCGGACAGGATGTCGCCGAACATGTTTTCGGTGACGATCACGTCAAACGACTTCGGACGGGTGACAAGGTGCATGGCCATCGAATCGACCAGAGCGTGCTCCAGCTCGACATCCGCATATTCCGCCTTGTGCAGTTTGATGACCGTTTCGCGCCACAGACGCGAGGTTTCGATAACATTGGCCTTATCGACCGAGGTGACCTTATTGCGGCGCTTGCGGGCGGCTTCAAAAGCGACGCGGGCGACGCGCTCGATTTCTTCGACCGTATAGACGCATTCATCGACGGCGCGGTCTTCGGTGCGGGTCTGCTTGCCGAAATAGAGGCCGCCGGTCAGTTCGCGCACGATCAGCATGTCGGCCCCTGACACGATCTCTTCTTTCAGCGGTGAGCGGAAGGCCTGCGAGGCCGGGACGTCCATCGGGCGCAGATTGGCGAACAGGCCCATCGACTTGCGCACAGCCAGAAGGCCCTGTTCCGGGCGCTTGGGTTGCAGGTCCCACTTCGGACCGCCCACGGCCCCCAGCAGCACTGCATCGGCTGCCAGACAGGCGGCGTCGGTATCGGCGGGGTAGGGGTCGTTGCGCTCATCAATGGCGATGCCGCCGATCAGCTTTTCTTCGAAGTTGAAGGTGTGGCCATAGACCTCACCGATGGCCTTCAGCGCGGACACGCCCGCGGCGGCGACTTCGGGACCGATGCCGTCACCCGGCAGCACAACGATGTTGAAGGTGGACATTTAAGCGCTTTCCAAAAAGTGGGACGCACTTTTTGGACTCAAAAGCGCGACCAGTAAAAAATTGAATTCAAGGCCGAAGGTTTTGAATTCAAGCGGCCTTTCCGTTTGTTTTTTCGTAGGCTTCGATTTCCGGCAGGCGCTTCAACAGCCAGCCCATGGCATCGACGCCTTCCAGCAGGCATTGGCGCGCGAAGGCCTCGACCTGGAAAGTGACGGTGGTGCCGTCTTCCAGCGTCAGGGTGCAGGATTCGAGGTCGATGGTGACGCGCTGCTGCGGGTTTTGCGTCAGCTTGTCGTGGATTTCGGGCGACACCACGACCGGCAACAGGCCGTTTTTCAGGCTGTTCGACTTGAAGATGTCGGCGATCTCGGTCGAGATGACGGCCTTGAAGCCATAATCCATCAGCGCCCAAGGGGCGTGTTCGCGCGACGAGCCGCAGCCAAGATTGTTGCCGGCGACCAGCACGCGGTGCTCGGTCGGGTCGATCTCGTTCAGGATGTGCGGCTTGTTCGAGCCGTCGGCATTGTAGCGCCAGTCGTTGAAGGCGACCTTGCCCAGACCGGCCTTGGTGGTCGTGGTCAGGAAGCGCGCGGGGATGATCTGGTCGGTGTCGATATTGGCTTCCGGCAGGACGACGATGCGTGAGGAGAAGCTGTTGACGGGTTCTTGGTTGGACATTGGGTTCTCTTTTTCCCGTCCTCCCCCGCTGTGCAGGGGAGGCGAAAAGTTAGGCGCTTTCAAGCTGCATGAATTGACGGGGATCGGCCACATGACCGGCAATGGCCGAGGCCGCGGCGGTGGCCGGTGAGGCCAGAACCGTGCGCGAACCGGGGCCCTGACGGCCTTCGAAATTGCGGTTCGAGGTCGAAACGGCCAGTTGCCCCGGCAGCACGAAGTCGCCGTTCATGGCAATACACATCGAGCAGCCCGGCAGACGCCATTCGGCACCAGCTTCGAGGAAGATCTGATGCAGGCCTTCCTTTTCGGCTTCGACGCGCACCCATTCCGAACCCGGCACGATCAGGGCGCGCACGCCCGGCGCCACCTTGCGGCCCTTCATGATGGCGGCGGCGGCGCGCAGGTCGGCCATGCGGCCATTGGTGCACGAACCGATGAAGAC
>NZ_JAIWNX010000114.1 GCF_020217185.1 Asticcacaulis sp. | reverse complement strand
CACATCGACCTTCTCCACCTCGCGGGCCTCGCCGCCGGTGAAGCCCATATATTTCAGCGCGCGTTCTTCGTCTTCATTGGCGGCCACGGGCACGCCCTTGACGATGGGCGCACCCTGATCGGGCGAGGTGCCCCAGGTGGCCATCGGCTCAATCGCCGAACCGTCGATGGTGATTTCCTTATCAAACACGGCGCCGTCGTCGGACTTCAGCGTCAGCCAATGAGCGGCGGCTTCGTCAAAGGCCGCGCCTTGCGGCACGTATTCGCGGCCGCGCAGCCACTCGACCGTCTTCTGGTCAGGGGCGATCATGCCGCAGCGGGCACCCGCTTCGATCGACAGGTTACAGACCGTCATGCGGCCTTCCATGTCGAGCGCTTCGATGACCGGCCCGGCATATTCGAGCGCGTAGCCCGTGCCGCCGGAGAAGCCCAGCGTGTTGATGACGGTCAGCGCCACGTCCTTGCCCGTCACACCCGGTTGCAGCGCGCCGGTGATGTTGATGCGCATGGTCTTGGGCTTACGCTGAGCGAGGCACTGGGTGGCCAGAACGTGGCCGACTTCCGAGGTGCCGATACCGAAGGCGATGCAGCCAAAGGCGCCGTGGGTCGAGGTGTGCGAGTCGCCGCAAACGACCGTAAAGCCCGGCTGGGTCAGGCCCATTTCCGGCCCGATGACGTGGACGACGCCGCGGTTTTCGGCCTCATAGCCGAACAGGCGCAGACCGTTTTTGGCGGCATTGGCCTCAAGCGTTTCGACCTGCTTTTTGGCCTGCGCCGTCACATAGGGGCGGTTGCCATCGGCATCGGGGGCCAGTGTCGGGATCGAGTGATCGAGCGTGGCAAAGGTGCGATCGGGACGACGGACCTTCAGGCCGCGCGCATCCAGCTCGGAAAAGGCCTGAGGGCTGGTCACCTCATGAACCAGATGCAGGTCGATGTAGAGGACGGCGGGCTTGTCCGCGCCTTCTTCCTCAACGATGTGGCGTTCCCACACCTTCTCGAACAATGATTTGGGTTTTGACATGATGGTCGTCCTAGAGCCTCAGTTACATGCGTCTTTCGCGGGACCTGCAAAGCCCCCACCACCGCATCTCAGCTACGCTTCGTGCGGTCCCCCTCCCCAAGCGAGTTGGGGAGGTATGATCGGGTCATGTTCATACCTCCCCGGCGTGCCGGGGAGGGGGACCATCAAGCCCGCAGGGCGCAGATGGTGGTGGGGGCCTTTTCGATACCGGAAAGGCGATTTTAGCCTCATGCCGAAAAGTGGTGGCCACTTTTCGGAAAAACATGAGGCGTTATAAAAGATTAGAGCAATACGGCGGCTCAACTGAGCCGACGAAAGCTCTGGTTAAGCTGGCGTCTTGGCATCGACATAGTCGAGCCAGCCCCAGCGGTCTTCGGTGGTTCCATTAAACAGGCCGTGGAAACGGGCCTGCAGCAGCTTGGTGATCGGGCCGGGGCCGTTTTCACGGGTCGGAATGTCGTCGATGGTGCGGATCGGCGTGATTTCCGCCGCCGTACCGGTCATGAACACTTCGTCGGCGAGGTAGAGCATTTCGCGCGGCAGGTCCTGCTCGATGATCTCGATGCCCTCTTCGCGGGCGAGCGTCAGCACGGTGTTGCGCGTGATGCCGCCCAGAATGGAGGCCGAGACCGGCGGGGTGTAGATTTTACCGCCCATCATCAGGAACAGGTTCTCACCGGCCCCTTCCGACAGACGCCCATCGACGCCGAGGCCCAGACCTTCGACATAGCCCTTCGAGCGCGCTTCGCGGCCGATCAGGTAGGACGACAGATAGTTGCCGCCGGCCTTGGCCATGACGGGGATGGTGTTCGGCGCGGCGCGGTTCCACGAGGAGACGATGACATCGACGCCCTTGGTCAGGCCTTCGTCGCCCAGATAAGCGCCCCACGGGAAGGCGGCGATGGCGACATCGACGCGGACGTTTTCCGGCTTCGGCGTCACGCCCATGCCGCATTCGCCCAGGAAGGCAATCGGGCGCAGATAGGCGGATTTCAGGCCGTTGACGCGCAGGGTTTCCTTACAGGCGTCGTTGATCTGTTGCAGCGTGTAGGGGACCGGCATGTGATAGATGCGGGCCGAATCGAGCAGGCGCTGGGTGTGTTCGGTCAGGCGGAACACCGCCGGGCCCTTTGGCGTGTCGTAGGCGCGCACGCCCTCAAACACCGAGGTGCCATAGTGCAGGGCGTGGGTCATGACGTGGACCTTGGTGTCCTCCCACGCCTTGAGTTCACCGTTGAACCAGATTTTTTCAGCGAGCGGTTTCATGTTGTTTCTCAGAATTCAGGTTTGAGGCATGAGTCTTCCGGTCGTGCAGGAAGACGTATTTTTCAAAAGCGTCGCACATGGCGCGAAGCCCGGCCCATACAGGGTCGGGGCCGCGACCACGGCCCCGGTATGCCTCACCCTTAATCTGTAAACTGATTTCTGCAAAGGCCCCGCCGTCGAAGGTGAACCCCGACTGGATGATTTCGCAGTCATTGACGCGCGCCTCGATCTGATAGGCGTCCACCAGAGCGCGGAACCCGGCCTCAAAGGCATTGAGCCCCGTGGCCGTCACCTTCAACGGTTCGCCGTTGTCGCGGAACAGGTCGAGCGTGATGGTGACGAAGTCCTTGGTGACTTCGCTCGACACCTTGAACAGGCGCGCATCGTCCTTGTCGGCATTGTCGCGCGTGAGCAGCGACATCAGCTCGAACTCGTCGATTTCGCCGATCTCATCGGCCCGGCGCTTGAAGGCGGCAAACAGGTCGCCCAGCGACAGCTCGTCAAGGTCAAAGCCCAGCGCCGCTGCCTGCTTGGCGATGGCGTGGCGGCCCGAATGCTTGCCCAGCACCAGATTGGACTTTTCCGCCCCGACGTCTTCCGGGCGCATGATCTCATAGGTGCGTGCATCGGTCAGCATACCGTGCTGATGGATGCCCGATTCGTGGGCGAAGGCGTTGCGGCCGACGACCGCCTTGTTGCGCATGACGATGGTGCCGGTGGCGCGCGACAGGAGGTGGCTGGCCTTGCTGAGCAGCGGCGTATGGATGCCGGTGTGCAGCTTGAACAGCTCAGGCCGCGTACGCAGCGCCATGACGACCTCTTCCAGCGCCGCATTGCCCGCGCGCTCGCCGATGCCGTTGATGGTCACTTCGATCTGACGCGCCCCGGCTTCGAGGGCGGCCAGCGTATTGGCAACGCCCAGCCCCAGATCGTCGTGATTGTGCGCCGACAGGATGACCTGCGGATGGTCCTTGAGGGCGGCCTTCAGGTCGCTGAAAATCTGATAGATTTCCTTCGGCGTGGTGTAGCCGACCGTGTCCGGAATATTCAGCGTGCGCGCCCCGGCCTCGGCCGCGGCGATACAGACCTCGTGCAGGAAGTCCTGTTCGGTGCGGATGGCGTCTTCGGGCGAGAACTCGACCTCGTCGAAAATCGTCGAGGCGTAGCTGACGGCCTTGTGGGCGATTTCAACCACCTGCTCGCGCGTCTTCTTCAGCTTGGCCGCGCGATGGATGGGCGAGGTGGCGAGGAAGATGTGGCAGCGCTTGCGCTTGGCGGGCAGCAGCGCGCGGGCGGCGGCGTCGATGTCGGATTCCAGCGCGCGCGACAGTGAGCAGAAGGTGGGGCCGACCACTTCGCGGGCAATGGTGCGGATGGCTTCCTCATCGCCGGGCGATGAGGCGGCAAAACCGGCTTCGATGACGTCCACGCCCAGGTCCTTGAGCGTGTGGGCCAGCATCAGCTTATCCTTGACGCCTAACGAAAAGCCGGGGGCCTGTTCGCCGTCACGCAGGGTGGTGTCAAAGACGATGACGCGGTTGGGGTCGTTGGGGACGATGGCATTCATGATGGAACTCAGGCGCTCAGTTTTTCGGCGTTAGGGCGGACAGTTTGCGCCCGTTCCGGCGCCTGCTCAAGCCGCTTGATGCCATAGAGGCGGTCGATTTGCAGCCCCAGAATGTCGATATTGCGGCCCGCATCGCGCGGACGCACGCTGACGCTGAGGCCGCGCGTATCGGGCCCCAGATCGTACAGGTCGATCTCATCAATGTGGAAGCCGCGACGCTCGATCAGGCCCAGCACCCGCAGGAGCGTGCCTTCCAGACGGTCGATCTCAATATGAATCGATTGGCTCATCCCAGCGCTCCTCCATCATTTCCGCGTTCGACGCGCCCGGCGGCACCAGCGGCCAGACGTTTTCGCGCGGGTCGATCAACACATGCAGCAGGGTCGGGGCGTCGGCGGCCAGAAGCCGGTCGATGGCACCTTCGACCTCGTGGCGCTGGGTGATGCGGAACGCACTCAGGCCAAACGCCTTGGCGACCTCGACAAAGTCCGGATTGTCGGACAGGTCGATTTCGCTGTAATTTTCTTCGTAGAACAGTTCCTGCCACTGACGCACCAGCCCCAGCGACGAGTTGTCGAGCAGGACGATCTTCAGATTGATGCCGTAGCGCCGCAGCGTCGCCATCTCCTGAATATTCATCATGAAGCTGCCGTCGCCGGAGACGGTGACGACGTGGTGGTCGGGCAGGCCCAGCTTGGCCCCCATACCGGCGGGCAGGCCATAGCCCATCGCGCCGGACCCACCGGAGGTCAGGTGAGCGCGGTTCTGCTCAAACTCGCAATGCTGCGCCACCCACATCTGGTGCTGACCCACATCGCAGGCGACGATAAACTTTTTACCCGCCTTTTCCGACAGGGATTTCAGCAGGGCCGGGGCATAGACGCCCTTGCCCGGCGCGTCGTACTTGAAGCGGTGCTGCCACTTGTTGGCCTTGTTGAGCTTCACCCAGTCCGAAATGTCGGGCATGGTCGGGCGCAGGGCCGGCAGGGCCTGTTTCAGGTCGCCCAGTATGGCCACATCGGCGCGACGGTTCTTGTGGAACTCGGCCGGGTCGATGTCGAAGTGGATGACCTTGGCGTGTGGGGCAAAGGCCGACAACTTGCCCGTGGCGCGGTCGTCGAAACGCGCGCCGACGGCGATCAGCAGATCGGTTTCCTGCACGGCCATGTTCCCGGCGCGGGTGCCGTGCATCCCCAGCATCCCCAGATGCAGGTCGTGATAGGTCGAAACCGTCCCCAACCCCTTCAGGGTCGAAACGAAGGGTATGCCGGTGCGCTCGACAAAGTCGCGCATCTCGGCATCGGCATCGGCCATGTGCACGCCGCCGCCGATGTACAGCAGCGGCTTCTTCGCCTGCTCGATCAGGGCCTTCGCGGCTTCAATGGCGTCGGCCTTCGGCGCGGCCGGCGTCCAGGCGGGCAGTTCGCCCATTTCGGAGGCTTCGACAAAGCTGGCGGCGACGTCCTTCGGAATATCGACCAGCACCGGGCCGGGGCGGCCTTCCTTGGCGATGGCAAAGGCGCGGGCGAGGATGGCCGGGATTTGCGCGGCGTCGCGCACCAGCCACGAGTGTTTGACGACCGGCAGGGTCAGACCCAGAAAGTCCACTTCCTGAAAGCCATCGGTGCCCATCAGGTGCGTGGCGACCTGACCGGTAATGAAAACAACCGGGACCGAGTCCATATAGGCATTGGCGATGCCGGTGATCAGATTGGTCGCGCCGGGGCCGGAGGTGGCCATGCAGACGCCGACGCGGCCCGTGGCGCGCGCATAGGAATCAGCGGCGAACGACGCCCCCTGTTCGTGGCGCACCAGAATGTGACGCAGGCCCGATCCGGCCAGCGCGTCATAGATCGGCATGATGGCGCCGCCCGGATAGCCGAACAGCACGTCTACGCCCAGCGCCTTCAGCGTTGAGATGACGAGTTGCGCGCCGGTCGGTTTATTGGTGGGCATATCGTTGTCCTCACATGAATTTCGCAAGCAAAATCCAGGTGTCTTCTCGGTGTGGATAAAAATCGCCTCGGGCCACGAAAGTTATAACGGCCTTCGGATATTTTTCTTTTTTAACTGGCTCAATTCCGGCGAAGCCGGAACTGAGCCTTAGAAAGCCGAGGAAGGGCGAAGAACCGCTTCGAGCCCTTCCTTAGCCGTTCAGGTATCCACCTCTTTTTCCGGCTTGCCGGGAAAAAGAGGTGAGGCGATTAGCCGTTACCCTTTTGGTTCAGCCACGACATGCGCGAACGCAGGTCACGACCGACGGTTTCGATCGGATGCTCAAGGTCCTGACGCATCAGGGCGTTGTAGCGCGGACGACCGGCCATGTTTTCGAGGATCCAGTCGCGCGCGAAGTCACCCGACTGAATGTCGTTGAGCACTTCTTCCATGCGCTCACGGGTTTCTTCGTTGATGATGCGCGGACCCGAAACGAGGTCGCCGTACTTGCAGGTTTCCGACACGAAAGAGTGCATCTTTTCTAGGCCGCCTTCATACAGTAGATCGACGATCAGCTTCAGCTCGTGCAGCACTTCGAAATAGGCGATTTCCGGACGGTAACCGGCGTTGGTCAGGGTCTCAAAGCCCATCAGGATCAGTTCTGACGTACCACCGCACAGAACGGCCTGTTCGCCGAACAGGTCGGTTTCGGTTTCTTCGCGGAACGAGGTTTCGATCACGCCGCCGACGGTGCCGCCAATGCCACGGGCATAGCCCAGCGCCTTGCGCGCCGCCTGACCGGTGACGTCACGATCCACGGCGAACAGCGACGGCACGCCGCGGCCGCGTTGATATTCACGACGCACCAGATCGCCCGGACCCTTCGGCGCGACCAGGATGACGTCGAGGTCTTCACGGGCGGTGACGCGGCCATAGAGGACCGAGAAGCCGTGCGCGAACAGGAGCGCCGCGCCCTTGGGGGCATAGGGCTCGATGTCGTTCTTGTAAATGTCGGCGTGCGACATGTCGGGCGTCAGAAGCGCGATGATGGTGGCGTCCTTCACCGCGTCCTTGATTTCCGCCGTGGCGAGACCATCGGCCGTCGCCTTGGTGTGACCCGCACCGCCAGCGCGCACGCCGACGATCACATCAGCGCCCGACTCTTTCAGGTTCTGGGCGTGGGCGCGGCCTTGCGAACCGTAGCCGATAATGGCGATGCGTTCGCCCTTCAGGCTGTCCGGCGAAACGTCGTCATTGGTATAGATTTTCACTTGGGAGGCTCCATTGAGTGCCGGCTTTGCCGGTCGCTTTGAAAGGAAAAAGGAAAGGGTGATCAGGCCTGAGCGGCGTCGGCTTCAGCCATCAGGGCGGCGTACTTGCCCATCGGAGCAAAGCCGTTCTTGACCTTTGCGCCGCGCGGCCCATCCGCCCGGCGCGCCACCATGTCGGCGTCGATGTCGAGGCGGCGGTTTTTGATGTCGATGGTGATGGTGTCGAAATTCTGGACGTAGCGGATCGCCTTGCCGACGTGGCCGATGACGATACCTTCCGAAGCCGCCGCAAAACGCCCGTTGGAGATCAGGCTGATGTCGCGCAGACCCGCCTCGGCGATCGCCCCGAAGATGGCCGTCATTTCCGCCTCGTCGGCGGCCGCGATGACGATGGCCTCACCGTGAGCGACGCGGCCTTGCTGAATGGCGGCAATGGCGTCGGATTCCATGGCGAAGACGCGGGCGCGGGCTTCATGCGGGTCGCGCTCAAAACCGCCACCGGTCATCACGCAGCCTTCCGGCGACAGCGAGCCGTGCAGAATCACGAAGTTCGAGGCGGGTAAGGCGGCCGGGTCGATGATGCGAGCGTGAGCGTTCATGGCGAAATCTCGGTTTCAGGGGTTTACGCGGGATACTGAGGTTGGTCAGGCAGCAGGCATGTACAAAAAAGCCCGCTCTGGTCAGGGAGCGGGAGGATGGTTATTCCTCGTCAGGCGGGTTTCAGACCTGCGCTACCACTCCGTGATCATAGGGCGTACAAGTACGCCTACGATGAGTAGGTTAATCAGGGCTACGATAATGGCGGACGCAGCAACGGACAGGTTCAGGGCAGCGCCTTGAACGTCCATGCGGGCAGCGATGGCAATAGCCTTGCGCACCTTAAGCGTCTCCATTCGGCGGGCCACCATGGCCGCGTCGTGAGATCATATAGACTGAAACCTTTACCGATTGCAAAGGCAAAATTGAAAAAAAATTTCTTTAGCGGGCGAATGGCGGAATTTATCAGGTGAAACTTGATGAAAAAGAGCCATATTTTGAAAATATTTTTTCGGTATGCGGTTTCTGTGAAAAAATTGCCCCACAACCGCCGCGCTTTGCGCAACAGTTTCGCAGGAGCAAAAAAATCCCCGATGCGTCTGCGAAGGTTTGCGGGTGCCTGAGGTGCTGTTGCAATTCGCCTTGTTCGTTTTATATGGCCGCACGTCGCAATATATCTTGTGGCCATTCTCCCCAGCATTGCCCCTGAGGTTCCCATGCCCGCCTATCGCTCACGCACCACGACTTTCGGCCGCAATATGGCGGGCGCGCGGGCTCTATGGCGGGCGACCGGCATGACCGATGCCGACTTCTCCAAGCCGATCATCGCCGTGGTCAATTCCTTCACGCAGTTCGTGCCGGGTCACGTCCATCTGAAGGACCTGGGCCAGATGGTGGCGCGCGAAATCGAAAAGGCCGGCGGAGTCGCCAAGGAATTCAACACCATTGCCGTCGATGACGGTATCGCCATGGGCCACGGCGGGATGCTTTATTCGCTGCCGTCGCGCGACCTGATCGCCGACAGCGTCGAATATATGGTCAATGCCCACTGCGCCGACGCCATGGTCTGCATCAGTAACTGCGACAAGATCACGCCGGGGATGCTGATGGCCGCCATGCGCCTCAACATCCCCTGCATCTTCGTGTCCGGCGGGCCGATGGAAGCCGGTAAGGTGGTGTGGCCGGACAAGGACGGCGTGCAGCGCACCCACGCGCTCGATCTGGTCGATGCCATGGTGCAGGCCGCCGACGATTCGATCTCCGATGCGCAGGTCAAGGCCGTCGAAGAGGCCGCCTGCCCGACCTGCGGTTCCTGTTCCGGCATGTTCACCGCCAATTCGATGAACTGCCTGACCGAGGCGCTGGGCCTGTCTTTGCCAGGTAACGGCACGACTCTGGCCACCCATGCCGACCGCAAGGCCCTGTTTTACGAAGCCGGGCGTCTGATCGTCGAAAACACCCGCCGTTATTATGAGACGGACGACGCTTCGGTCCTGCCGCGCTCGATCGCCACCTTTGAGGCCTTCGAAAACGCCATCCGCCTCGACATCGCCATGGGCGGTTCGACCAACACCGTGCTGCACCTGCTGGCGGCGGCGCAGGAGGCGGGCGTCAACTTCACCATGCAGGATATCGACCGCCTGTCGCGCACCACGCCGTGCCTGTGCAAGGTGGCCCCGGCGACCTCCAGCGTGCATATCGAAGACGTGCACCGCGCCGGGGGCATTGTCGGCATTCTGGGCGAACTGCACCGCGGCGGCATGTTGCACGGCGAAGTGCCGACCGTGCACGCCCCGACCCTCGCTTCGGCCATCGCCCACTGGGACATCAAACAATCGAATGATGAGCGCGTGGCCACCTTCTTCAAGGCGGCACCGGGCGGCGTGCGCACGACGGTCGCCTTCTCTCAGGAACGCCGCTGGGACGAGCTGGACTCAAACCGTCAGACGGGCGTCATCCGCTCGGTCGAGCACGCCTTTACCAAGGATGGCGGTCTGGCCGTGCTGTACGGCAATATCGCCGAAAACGGCTGCATCGTGAAAACGGCCGGTGTTGATGAGGAAATCTGGCGCTTCACGGGCAAGGCGCGTGTGTTTGAGTCGCAGGAAGACGCCACGCACGGGATTCTCAACAATCAGGTGCAGCCGGGCGAAGTGGTTATCATCCGCTACGAAGGGCCGCGCGGCGGGCCGGGGATGCAGGAAATGCTCTACCCCACCTCCTACCTGAAATCGAAGGGGCTGGGCAAGAAATGCGCGCTGCTGACCGACGGGCGTTTCTCCGGCGGGACGTCGGGCCTGTCGATTGGCCACGCCTCGCCCGAAGCGGCGCAGGGCGGTCTGATCGCGCTGGTCGAAGACGGCGACACGATCGAAATCAACATCCCGGAACGCACGATCAA